>JBGTHI010000550.1:0-2366 GCA_041746295.1 Myxococcaceae bacterium | reverse complement strand
CCCGATCAGCCCCTGCTTCTCGCGGTCAAGCCCGGCGTCAAAGGCGCCGATGGCAGCCACGTGGTGCACGACCGGATAGCGCAAGTCCTGCGACTCCTCGTCTGGTGTCCTGTCCGGGTCGAAGCCGTCTAGGGTGAAGGCTTTGATGTAGTCGTGGTGATCCGTCGCCGATGGGCCAGGCCCGTCGATACCTCGGTAAAGCTGGCGAAGCTCGTCGCCGTAGACCTGAACGCCCGTACCTATCAAGTCGTCGGGCAGCCACGGGCTTGCGACTGGGGCTGGCTCTCCCTGCGTCGCCGAAGGCAAGGGCGATCCGGCGATCGTTTCGCGAAGGTCGAATAGCACTTGCCTCTCATCAGCAAGGAGGCGTTGGCGCGCGTCCAGCTCAATCAAAGTGGTGGCAAGGTTGGCGGCGCGCACATCATTCGTCGCTTCCAGCTTCCTAATCAGCTCCGCATGGGGGTGGTCAGAGGGAACCTTCGATCGCAGGATCGAAGTGAAGAGAGCATCGATACCTCCGTGCAGCAGCTCCGATTGAACGTCGAGGTCTGCTTCAACGAGGGCGCGGAGCAGCGCCGCCCGCAGGGCAGATTCCACACCCGCCCCTCGAAGCCGAACCGCAACGCTAGGAAAATCGTCCCCACCGACAACGTTACCCAGGCGCGCCGCCACCGCTGCCTGTCCCATCTGGGTATGAACTTGGGAGAGAATAGCGTTCAAGGCGTACCGAATTTCCGCCGGGCTCCGCGCCGCGAGCGCCTCGCCCCAAGCGCCCTGAAGCGCAGCCCGCATGGCTGGGCGGCGCCGCCGCTTGTCCTCCAACCTCACTCGTGCATTCATGGGCCCATTCTCGCTGAGTCTGGACTGGAGTTGCTCCAGACGGCGGCTCGGCTACGCTGGATTGCGTCATGTCCAAGCTCTGCTCCATGAAGGAGGCGATCGCCGATGCGGTCCACGACGGCGACTCGCTGGTGATCGACGGCTTCACTCACCTGATCTGCTTTGCCGCCGGACATGAGATCATCCGGCAAGGGCGACGGAATCTCACCGCGATCCGGCTCACTCCCGACCTGGTCTACGACCAACTTCTGGAAGCGGGCTGTGTCGGAAAGTTGGTCTTCAGCTGGGCCGGCAACCCGGGGGTGGGCAGCCTCCATGCGTTGCGCCGCCGCAGCGAGGCGTCAGTCCCGGTCGAGGCGCGGGTCCAGCTCGAGGAGTACTCCCACTTCGGGCTGCTTTCCCGACTTCTCGCCGGCAGCGCCGGCCTCCCCTTCTGGCCATTGAACAACTACACGGCCGGGGATATCCCCGCCCACAACGACCAGATCCGTTTCATTGAGTGCCCTTACACCGGCCAGAAGCTAGCCACCGTTCCGGCACTCAAACCGGATGTGGCGATCGTCCATTGTCAGCGCGCCGACATCGACGGCAACGCCCAGGTCTGGGGGCTGTTAGGCTCGCAGAAGGAATCGGCCTTCGCCGCCCGACGAGTCGTTGTCGTTGCGGAGGAGCTGGTGCCTACCTCGCTGATCCGCAGCGATCCCAATCGGACCCTGATTCCCTCGCCGGTCGTCACCCACGTGGTCCACGAACCCTGGGGCTGCCACCCGAGCTTCGTCCAGGGCTACTACGACCGGGACAACGACTTCTACGTGGCCTGGGAGGAGATCTCCCGCGATCCCGCGCGGTATCGCGCCTACCTCGACGAGTTCGTCCACGGATGTGCCGACCGCGCCGCGTACTTGAAGAAGCTCGAGACGGGCCGGGTGGAGCGGCTGCGGGCCAAGCCGCGGATGAGCGCCGGCGTCGACTACGGATACTGAGCGGGAGCCCTTGCCAAAGGGCAGAGGTTCGTCCAATATAACGGAATGCCCTCCGCCGTCATTCCAGTGATGCGTTGTCCGCCCTGCGCTCCGGCGCGTGGGCCGCGCATGCGTCGAATGTCCGGCTGCGGCTGTTCGCGCTCGCGCTGAGCTGTCCTCGCTTCTCCTTTCCCCTCGCACCTTGCCGTCCTTCTGGAGCCGTCCGTCATGAGCCCTGTATCCCTCGAGCTGGTCAACTCTCCACCTCGACCCCACGAAGCTTGGGTTGTCCTGGGACGACGCGGCCTGGAGATCGAGGCGCTGATCCGGGTCGCGCGCGGCCGGGCTCGTTTCAGGGTCTCCGACGAGGTTCGAGCGATCGTGGAGCGCAGCCGGCAGGTGGTGGAGCGTGCGCTGGAACGGGGTGCCCCGGTCTATGGGCTAAACACGCATTTGGGTCATCGGCGAAATGAGACGGTGGAGCGCGGCCAGCTCCGCGACTACCAGGACTTCGTCCTCACCACCCATTCGGCGGGAATTGGCGAGCCCCTGCCAGAGGAGAAG
>JBGTHI010000549.1:0-1871 GCA_041746295.1 Myxococcaceae bacterium | reverse complement strand
GCTCCCACGAGCGTCGCGGTGGGTACCGCGCGGAGCGCGGCGCGCCTCCAGGGGTGGGGCTCGCTCAGGAGCCAGGGCCTCAGGAACGGGGCGGTGGTCAGCCCGGCGAGCAGCCCGCCCAGGTGAGCCGCATTGTCCACTCCGGCAGAGGTCCAACCCAGCCATAGGAAGACGGCAAGCGTCGGAACGGCGGCCTCCCCCAGGATCCGCCGGTAGCGAGAGGGAAGTATCGACCGGTACTTGAGCCCAAACACCACCAGCGCGCCCAGGCAGCCATAGACCATCCCGGAGGCCCCGATGGTGATCCCTTCGGAGAGGAACAACGACGCCGTCATCGTCGCCACCCCGGAGAAGAGCAGAAGCCAGAGGTAGTCCAGCGTACGGTAGGCGTTCTCCAGCGCGCCGCCCACGGTGAAAAGGACGAACAGGTTGAGCCCCAGGTGGAGCCAGTCGCGGTGCAGGAAATTGGCGGAGAGCAGCCGCCAGCCCTGCCCCAGATCGGTCACCAGGGGCCGAACCTTGGCGCCCCAATGAACCAGCCCATCGAAGCTGAGCGGACCCGTGCGCGTCGAAAAAAGATGGACGGCAATGCAGGCAAGCGCCAGCCCAGTGGTCATCCACGGAAACCGGGCCAACCGGAAGTAGCGCGCGAAGTAGGCATGTCTGGGCTCGTGTAGCCGCCGGTAGATCTCCAACTCCTCCACCGGAACGAACCGGTTCTGCGTGAGAATGGAGAAGCGGACCTGCGTGCCGGGAGAAAGCCTACTTCCCCGCACGCGCGCTTCGAACTCGTCCAGGTCGACCCACTCGTCTCCAGCTTCGGTGCGCAGGGTGAGAGGCTCGCTCATCGATCACTCCTGCAATCCCGAGGTCCGGGGCGGGCCGCTTCTTTGGCTTAAGCCTCGGCCTAATGGTATAGCCTATAGGTGGAGCGTTAACCGAGGCCGAGAGCCAAAAGAGCCCGTGCTGAAGCTCATCATCGAGGATGACGAAGGGCGCAGGACCATCGTTCCCTTCGTGCGGGACGAGATCACCATTGGCCGGTCCGAGGGCAACACCGTCCGGCTGACCGAGCGCAACGTCTCCCGCCGTCACGCACGCCTGACCCGTAAGAGCGGCACCGTCCTGGTAGAAGATCTGGGCAGCTATACGGGCGTCAAGGTCAACGGCAAGGCGGTCACCGGCGGACCGGTTTCGATCCGCAAAGGCGACCGGATCGCGATCGGCGACTACAAGCTGGCGGTCGCCCCCGAGGGCGCCGACCTGGAGGAGGCGGAGAACACCGGGGAGACCATCACCGCGGTGGGTCCCGAGGGCTCCGGCGCCACCGAGGTCACCGACGCCCACCAGACGCTGGAGCTCGGCACGAAGCTGGTGGTAGTCAACTCTGCCTTGGCAGGCAAGATCTTGGCCTGCGAGGGGAGCACGCTGAAGATCGGCCGCGCCAAGGACAACGATCTGGTGATCGCCCACCGCTCGGTCGCCAAGCGGCACGCGACCCTTACCCGCGATGCAGCGGGACAGTGGCACATCCTTCTTCACGAGGCCGCGTCTAGGAGCGGCCTGTCGGTGAATGGCGTACGACAGTCGAGCGCCGAGCTTCACGCGGGGGACTCGCTGATCCTGGGCCGGGTCCGGCTGAGGATGGTTCCCTCCGGAACCGAGCTGGACGTCAAGCTTCAGCGGCGATCCCCCCCGATGCCGGCAATGCTGATCGGGATGATCATTGTCGCCGGTGCCGGCGCGACGGTGGCGATCACCCGCCCCGACCGCGGCCGCGGCGCAGTGGCCTGGACCACGGGGTTAGCTTCCAGGAAGCTTTCCACGGGAGCGGCCACGGCTCTCGACGGCGACGCGTCCCGAATCCAGGC
>JBGTHI010000548.1:0-11382 GCA_041746295.1 Myxococcaceae bacterium | reverse complement strand
GGAGCTTTTCGCCCGTACGAAGCTCAGGAAGAGAGTGAAGCGACTCAAACAATCACGCAGCCCGAAGGTCACTCGCAGGAAGCGAAAAGCGTAGCCTGGGCCGCGAAGCCCCGGGCCTTGGCCCGGGGAGTGGCGTCACCGAGGAGCGGGAGAGTAACGATTGCCATCATGATGTTTCTTGCGATCTTCTGAATGTCCTGTGCGGTGAAAGGCGGATCGCTTGGCTTTCTCTGCTTTTCGACCAGCTCCCTGATCGCTTCGAACCCTTGATAGCTCTTCGCTTGAAGTTGTGAGAAGACGGCTTGGGCGAGGCCACGTAGGTTGACCGCTCGCATCTCTTCCCGATCTTCGATCCGTCCCAGCAACGCGAGAGAGTCGAGCGCACGTCGGTGGTCTGAAGGGTAGGGAGTTTTGGTTCCAGGCGGATTGCTCCTCGCTTCCGCACCATCGAAGAGCATCCGCACCGCGTCTCTACCGGCTCGTTCCCGACCCGGGAAGTCCGGGAACTTTACCAGGTGCAAGGCAATCCTCTTCGCCGCTGCGAGCTGCGCCCCAACCTCTTTCGGCGTTCTGTGGCGAGCGAAGGAGTCCACTTGATCGTGAAGGCTACTAGGGTCGTACCTCCCCTCGCAGACCATATCTGCCACAGCCAGAGCAAGAGCTTGGGCCGCGGGCTCGACCCGGGCGACCCGTACTTTTCCACGGCGGCCTTGGTGGTCGGCGCCGGTCAGCCGAGCAGATGAATTCACCATGCAGACTTGTCTTCAACGATATGGCCGCAGTTGCCTCCGGATAGAGAAACCCAGGATGAGGGGACGGAACCCTCCGATGGCACTGATTGCCGACTACGCGCGGCTGTTCAACGGGGTGCGCGGCCTTCCCGCCCGCCACGCTCGATCAGGACTCCGCCGACGTGCTGGCGGCGACCAGCGCATGTCCGCCATCGGCGTTGTCCGGGTGTGCGCTTTCCTGAAGCTGTTCCCAGGCAACAACTGTCCCCGTTGCCCCCCGAGCGGAATCCGGATGGCGGTTGACAGCGCCCACGTCGTAGCCAAGAGCGCGCAAAGTCTCCGCCACCGGATCCGGAACCGGCCAAATCCGAACGCGCTGAGCTATGCGACCCTGCCCGATCGCTTGGACTGTTTCGTGCAAGGGGTTGCCTTGTGACTCAGGCACGGTGCTAAGCGCCGCTGAGCCCGCAACTGCTGCCGACACAGGAGCTGCCGTCTGGAAATCTGAACGTGGCGGGGATGAGCTCGCCAGCGCACCGTTGTCGCCAGAGGGAGCGAGATTCGCCTGAACCGCCGGCGGCTGTTGGTCGAGACCCAACTTTTCCTGTTTGTACTTCCGGTATCTAGCTTCGAACACCGCGCGTGACGGCACTGTAGTCCCGGCCACCTGGACTTCCTGCCCGACCCCTGGTCGCAATACCACTGGACTAGCGGCAGCAGATGCGTTTCCACCACTGAGTGCCTGCCGCGCTGCGAAAGCTATAAGTTGATTCTCAAGAGGAGTGATCGTTGGCGGTGACAGAGCGAAGGCGAGAGCCTCTTCGTCTTTTCTCTGCTGCTCTAGTTGCCGCGCGTAAGCAGCTTCTGCGTCCGCCCGCTCAGCCCTTACTTTCGCCAACCTGCGCAGGTCACGCTGTGTGGGTTGTGCTGCGCTACGTCTACTACTTCTATTGCTATTGCGTCTAGTTCTAGACGATCCGCCAACGAGAGCCCACCAACCTGACATTTTCTTACCCCCTCCTCGACACAGACCAAACCTGACAGCTACAGCCTCGTAGTACGCGTTTCCGCGAAACGCAATCCCGGCGTGTCGATCAAGAGCCCACCATTGATCGCTCGGACCCGCTTTCTCCTCGTTGTTGTGGTATGGAGTCCTTTCCTCAATGAGGAGCCAGCCATGAGAAGGTCGACCCAGAGTGCTGGCCCTTCGAAACGGGATGGCTCTTCAACGATCAACTCGAGACCGCATGACCTTGGCCGCCTCGACCATGTTCGCAAGAGCCTGTTCCACTTCTCTCCAGCCACGGGTCTTGAGGCCGCAGTCTGGATTCATCCACAGACGGTGGTTGGGTAATACCTGCTTCGCCCGTTCCATCAGGCCCACCATCTCGTCTGGGGTAGGTACTCGAGGCGAATGGATGTCGTAGACGCCCGGGCCGATCTCGTTGGGATAACGAAAGCGGGCGAAGTCAAGGAGCAGCTCCATTTTGGAACGGGAAGTCTCAATCGACAGAACGTCGGCGTCGAGCTCCGCAATCGAATCGAGAATATCCCCGAACTCCGAGTAGCACATGTGCGTGTGAACCTGGGTGTCATCCCGAACGACGCTGGTGGCCAGCCGGAAGGCGTCGACGGCCCATCGAAGGTAAGGCTTCCATTCCTTGTGTCGCAGCGGGAGGCCTTCTCGAATGGCGGGTTCGTCCACCTGAATCATCGAGATACCCGCCGACTCGAGGTCCGCGACTTCATCTCGGAGCGCCAGCGCGATCTGCCGACAGGTCTCTGCTCGTGACTGGTCGTCGCGAACGAAGGACCATTGGAGGATGGTGACGGGACCGGTGAGCATTCCCTTCAGCGGCCGCTGAGAGAGGGACTTCGCATAGGCCGACCACTCGACGGTCATTGCCTTGGGCCGCGCTACATCGCCGAACAGCACCGGAGGCTTGACGCATCGGGAGCCGTAGCTTTGTACCCAGCCGTTCTGGGTGAACGCAAACCCTTCCAGCTGTTCGCCGAAGTATTCCACCATGTCGTTCCGCTCGAGCTCGCCATGTACGAGCACATCGAGCCCCAGTGTCTCTTGCCGCTCGATGCACCGTTGGGTCTCAGCCTTGAGGAAGCTGTCGTACTCGTTGGAGCTCATTCGGCCCGCTCGCCAAGCGGCGCGTGCGCCTCGAACGTCGCTGGTCTGCGGAAAGGAGCCGATGGTGGTGGTTGGGAACGGAGGGAGCTTGAATCGGGCGTGCTGCACACGAACCCGCTCTGGGAAAGCCGATTTCCGTCGGAGCATCCCTTCGTCTATCTGGAGGATTCGACTCCTCACGGCGGCGTTGCGAACCCTGGTCGATCCGCGCCGCTCCTTCAAAGCAGCGGCGGAGGCGGCGAAGAGCCGGTGGCTTGGCTCCGCGAGTCCTGCCGATTGGGCTAGGGCAACGACCTCTTCCAGCTTCTGCGTGGCGAAGGCGAGCCAGTGTTTCACCTCCGGGTCGAGTCGCTCCTCGGCGCCGAGATCGACCGGTACGTGCAGCAAAGAACAGGAGGGCGCCAAGAGAATCCGGTCAAGCCCGATCGAGGCGACGGCCCGACGGATCATCAGATGGGCTGCATGCAGGTCGGTTCGCCAGATGTTCCGGCCGTCTACCAGTCCCAGGGAGAGTCGCATCGGGTCGGGAAGGTCTCGAAGAACCGCCTCGAGCTGCTCCGGCGCCCGGACCAGATCGACATGGAGCCCTTCGAAGCCAGATTCCAGGGCAAGGGAGAGGTTGTCCTCCAGGGCGCCGAAGTAGGTGGCCAGGAGCAGGTGAGGCCTGCCTTTGTTTCCGCCGAGCGTCCGAAAGCTGTGTCGGTAGGCCTCGCGCGTCCTGGGGAGGAGGTCGAGAGTGAGGCATGGCTCATCGATCTGAGCCCACTGCACACCACGTGCGGCGACCTCGCTGAGAAGCTGCTCGTAAAGGGGGAGCAGCGCATCGAGAGAGTCGAGAGAGGTCACGCTTTCTGAAGTGCCCGGCGACATTTTGGAGAGCAGAAGAAAACTCACCGGGCCGATGATCACCGGACGCGGCTCTACACCCACCGCTATCGCCTCTTCCAACTCGTTGAGGAGTCTCGAGGCATCAAGCGTAAACGCCTGCCCGGCCTCTAACTCCGGTACGATGTAGTGGTAGTTCGTGTCGAACCACTTCGTCATCTCCAGGGCCGGTATATCCACCCCGGCCTTCGCATCCTGAAGGCCTCGGGCCATCGCGAAGTAGCGCTCCAACGGGTCGGTGATCACCTGGTAGCGTGCCGGCACGGCCGAGAAGGAAACGGCCGCGTCCAGGACATGGTCGTAGAGTGAGAAGTCGTTGCTCGGAACCTGGCTGAGTCCCGCGGTCTTCATCCGCAGCCAGTGGTCCCGGCGAAGTCGGGTGGCCGTGGCGAGAAGCTCCTGAGCGCTCGTCTTCTTCGACCAATAGGATTCCTGCGCCTTCTTCAACTCACGCGCGGCACCAATACGAGGAAAGCCAAGACTGCTGGACGGAACGGACATGATCTAGATCCCTTCGGGTTCGGAAGGCGACTGCGTTGAGAGAGAAGGCACGCGCGAAGGTCGGCCTTGAGGGTCGACCGCCACCAGAACGAAGAGCCCCCGAGTGCAGAGGAGCCGCTCGCCGGTGAGGAGGACTTCTGCGAATAGCTCCACCTCGACCGTGACCGAGGTTCGCCCGGTCTTTACCACACGGGCGACCAGCTCAACCAGCTGCCCCTGATGAACGGGGGCATGGAAGTCGACGCGCTCGCTGGAGGCGGTGACCAGGTTCTGACGGGCGAAACGTGAGGCAACCACGAAGGCGGCCTTGTCCATCAGCGCCAGCGCCTGACCGCCAAACAGCGTTCCGTAGTGGTTGGTCTGTCCCGGGAAGACCATCTCGATGAGACGGCACTCGGTGATGCTGCCGGCCTCGAGCCGTTCGAGATTCGTGCCCTGCTGCCGCTTGAGCCCTCTCACCGCGCACCTCGCCTTCTCATCGGCGGGAGGTCGGAGCACGGCCAAGCGGCTCTCGTTCCCGAAGGGCGAGTTGGCTGATGGCCGACCCTCACCCCCGCGGGCTAGCGGAAGACAACGCGGATGGGGGAGAGCCGAAGTGCCACGGGCGCGCGAGCGCAATCCGCGTCATTGAGCCCAACCACCTCCCGCGAGGCTTCCAGGTCGAAGACCGACGGCGGATGTCTCCCGACGCTCGGGCGGTGGCAGGTCTTCGGGCTTGCGAGCACTTCGCCTTGAAGGCCGAGTTTCTACTGACCGTCGCTTCCCGGCTTTCGTCAGAAGCCAGTGCATGTGACGGAGCTCGTTCTCGCTTACCGCTGCGGGGCAGCCCCGGATTCTCACCGGGTTCCCTTTTCAGTCCTGGCTTGCGTGCCAGGACACCATCGCGTCACGCAGGATAGAGGCAACTTGAGAAAGTGCAATCGCTCTCTTCCAGAAACGGCGTCGGGCTTACGCCCTGGGACCGGCGGCCCTCTAGCGTTCAGTGCTGCCGTCGCCATCGAAAGTCTGAGGGGCTCAGGAGCCCCGATCGCCGAGCAGCTCGGAAAGCCGCACCAGACCGCGGCGGATCCGTGTCTTGACCGTGCCCAAGGAGATCCCGGTCGTGGTGGCAATCTCCGAGTGGCTCAAGCCCTCGTAGAAGGCCAGCTCCAACATCCGCCGCTGACTCTCCGAAAGCGTCCCTAGGGCGCGCTCCACGATCTGCCGAGCTCCCTGCTGCTCCAGCGAATGAAGCGGTGTCTGGAGGTGATCCGCTTCGATCGCATTGCCCGGGTCACGGTCGCCGATCGGCGCCAACGCCAGAAGTGCTCTCCCTTGGGTGGCTGTCGCTCGGAGGCGGTCGATGGCGCGGCTGCGAGCCAGCATCACCAGCCATCCCAGCGCCGTGCTCCTCTGGGTACTGTACTCCCGGCCGCGGCGCCAGGCGTACAGGAAGGTCTCCTGGACCACCTCTTCGGCCTCCGCTCGGCGACCATCGAGAACCCTCAAGGCGATGGCGAATACCGCCCCGGCGTAGCGCTGGTAGAGCAGCTCCAACGCCAGATCGTCTCGCAAGGCGACCCGACGAAGAAGCTCGGCGTCGTTGAGGGCCAACTCCGACTGAGCTCGCGGGACCAACCGCTCCCCGAGAGCCTGCTGCTCGGTGGGCTGGTTCATCGGGCACCCACGAAATCGAGGTCACCGAAGAGCACCGCCGCGATGATGCAGTCGGGACCCTCTAAGGCGACATAGGCGTGTTGGCTGCCGGGGGCCTTGTTAAGGGATTCGCCCGGCCAGTACTCCCGCGCTTCGAGCTCGCGAAAGCCGCCTTGTAGGATCAGGTTCCGCTCGTCTCCATGATGCCGATGCTCGGGAAAGATGGCGCCCGGCCGCAGCCGCGCGAGAGCGCTCAGTGCCCCCGCGATTCGGGGACCTCCCTGAACAGGAATGACGGACAGCCCCGCAACGCCTGGGAAGTCGGTCCAGGCTTCGGAGTCGTGGAGGCCGTGCAGAAGCTCCGCGGTTTGACCTAATGAGAGGTCGAAGAGGTCGGAGACTTGAGGAAGGAGGTCCTCAAAACGTCCTTTGTCTCGCACGTGGTCCAGCAACCGCACAGCCAAGGTAGGCGGCGGGGTGGACGGCAGCGCTTGGGCCAACGCCTCCCCCGTCAACTTGAACGCATCGAGCTTTGCCGTGCAGACATCACAGGTTACGAGGTGGTCGTGGAGCTTCCTTTCCGCGGTGGCGTCGAGAAGGCTCAACGCGGAGTCCGGCAGCAGCTCTTCGATTTCAATACAGGCGTTCATCGGGCGCGCTCGGTTAAGCCACGTACCATATTGCTCAAGGGGACGCTGTGGCGCACCCACGGATGTGCTCGCGACGACACTGCAGGTTCTCGGGGCCGTCCGTACAGGCGCAAAAGCTCGGATTGTGCGAAAACACGCTTACGACCGGTAACTCATCGGAAGGAGGCCAGACATTGAAGAGCGCCTCCGCCAACGGATCGGTGCTCGACTGGAGCTTTGGATCCGGCCTGCCCTCATTCGTCGCCATGGCATAGGGAGGCAGTTGGGCGACCCAAATTCAAGGAGCAATGGCGATGCGAGTGATGGTGATTGTGAAGGCGACGAAGAACTCCGAGGCTGGCGTGATGCCCAGCGAGAAGCTGCCCCGGGACGTTCCGTTGCCGCACCCGCGACCACACCTGGCTACAAGGTCGAACCCAACCCGTGGCAGGTGGCGTTGCAAACGAACATGCTCTTACTATGAACGCCGTTGCCTCTGTCTATTCCTCCGCGCTGACCGGGCTGAGCGCCGCCAGCAGGCGGCTTGAGGTCAGCGCCAACAACGTCGCCAATCTGAACACTGATGGCTTCGAGCCTTCGGTGGCCCCATTGAGCGACCTGTTCTCGGGCGGCGTGAAGGTTTCGATCTCGAACGCAGCTCGAGCGAGGGTCTCGGAGAGTCCCGGGAGTGCCGCTCCGTCCGGCACTGACCCCATCGAAGAGACTATTTCGCAGACCACTTCGGCCTTGTCGTTCAGGGCCAACCTGCGCGTGCTCTCCACCGCGCAAAGTCTGGATGCGGCGCTGCTGGCTCTCGCCGCACCCTCCGACCGATAAGCCCTTAGAAGGGGATGGTGATACAGGCCAGCTTGGCGCCCGCGATTCCGCCTTCCGAGGTGTGATCGCTGTGGAGCACCACAGCCTTAGCCTCCCCGGTGCGGACCTTCCAGCTCACCTGCGCGGTCGAGGTCGCGCCACCGCTCGCGTCGGTCTCGAAGTCGAGCCAAACCTCATTGGCCGGGTTCGCGAATACGGGGTCGCTCGCGGTGGTGGTGAAGGGATTATTCTGATAGTGGCCACCCGCCTTGTTATCGTCGCACGCCAGCTTGTGCACGTGTGACCCAAAGTGCCGGCTGGCGGTGGCGTTGGCGACCGTGAGGGTCACCTCGGTGGTTCCGTCTTCAAACTCCAACGCCTGAGCCTTTCCGGTGACGCCGGTGGCGGGGTTGGGCCGGCCGTCGGCGAACGGATCCGCGTAGACGATCCAATTCCCGGTGCTATCGATGGTGCGGGTCACCTTGGGACCGTCGTCACCGCAGGCCACCGAGAGGAGGGAGAGTGCTGCGCAGGGAACAAGGGTCTTGAGCTTCATGCGCCCGATACTAAAAGAGCGCGGGCGATCGGCCAGAAATTAGATGCGGGACTGTGCGCAGGCAAGAGCTGGATCATCGTGGAGACCTCTTAAAGGTGCATCCTAGTAGCTCAACTTGAGCCCCGCCAGGACAATCCGCGGGGCGTTGGGCCGCGCGCCAAACGGGCGCCGTGCGACGATCCCCTGGTAGCTCAGCGCGTTTCTGGCATTGACGTAGAGCTGGGCCCACCGGGTCAGCCGGAAGTCGGCGTGCAGATCCAGAGCGCGTTGAGGATCGGTGGTGAAGCCTGGCTCCAAGGCACCCTGCGCCGCCCGTTCGCGCATCGGGCCAATGAAGTTGAGCTGAGCGTGAAGACCCACCCGCCAGACATCCAGGCCCGCCGAGACGTTGAGTTGGTGGCGGGGGACGTAGGGCAGCTCGTCGCCAGCCCGGACGTTTCCGAGCTGGGGATCGGTCGAGGTAAAGCTCTGGAGGAGACGTGTTCGGGTGAGGGTGTACGCTGCGGAGATCGGGATTCGAACGGGACCCAGCCGCCACGCCTTCTCCGTGAACCCCTCGATCCCCCAGATCTGCGCGTTGCCCGCATCGAATTGCCGATCCAGGTTCGTGCCGGTACAGCCGCTTGAGAACGTACAGATGTCGGTCAGGTTGGAGTAGTCGTTGTAGAAGCCGATAAGCTCGACCCGCATCTGACGGCGACTCCAACGAACCCCCATTTCGGTGTTGATGCTGGTCTCCGGCTTCACGCCCGATTGACCCGGGGCAGCAGGGGAGAAGCCGCGATAGACGCCGGCGAACAGCCCAAGCTCTTTGAGCAAGGCCCAATGCGCCCCCATTCCCGGCAGCAAGATGTCCGTCGCGCCGCGGGTGGTCTGTTGGGTCACTCGGTCGATCGAGCCTGATCGGATCAGCTCCACCCGGAGTCCCGGGGTCAAGGTGAGGCGCCCCCAGCTCATCGAGTCCAGCGCATGCAGGGCCAGGGCGCGGGTCCAGTCCCGGTTGCTCACGACGGTAGAGGTCGGCTCGCCGGCCGGGACCAGTTTTCCGCCTCGCATCAAGAAGGCGTCCTCGGTGTGCAGCCGTTCGATCGAATCGAAGTGAAAACGACCCTGGACCTCCACCGAGTGGGTGATCGGCCCGGTCTCCACCGTGGCCCGCGCGACGGTCTGAATGCCCTCCGAGACGAAGTCGCGCTTGTTGGGGCCAATCATCAGCGCTTCATCGGCGCTGGCCGAGTCCGACTGCCCCGAGAGCACCGAATAGAAGATCTCGTTCCGAGGTGAGGTCGGGTTGCCCAGGACCGTGGAGAGATCGGCGCCGCGGAAGCGGTTCAGCTTGCGCCAGACGCGGTGGAAATCGTTCCGGTAGGCGGTGGTGGTGAAGGTGACCCGGCCGAGCTGAACATGATGAGACGCCGTCACCTGCGTACGGTGCCAGTCCATCCGGTCTTGAGCGCTGGCGGCATAGCGGCGCAGCGGATCGGCCCGGAAGTCGGCGTCGGTCAGCCCCAGGTAGGTCTCATGGGAGACCTCATCCGAGTAGCCCAGCTTGAGCGAGAAGAGATTGCGCTTGGAGCCGATGTCGACCGCATGCTGCCCCTTGAGCATCCACTCGTTTCGCGCGAAGCCGGTGTCGCCGCCGCCATCGAGATGCTTGAACCCATCGCTCCCCAGGTGGACGCCTTCGATCACGAAGCCGGTATCGGCGTTTCCGGAGCCAAACCAGACGTGTGCCTTGTTGCTGAGGTACTGGCCGCTGGAGAGATCCGCGCTTCCCGAGGTCCCGTAGGGGATCTCCCGGGTGATCAGGTCGATCGCGCCGCCCACGGTCTGTGGACCCGTGGCAATCGCGGCCGGCCCCTTGACCACCCGAACGCTCTCCATCCGGGTCATCAAGGGAAAGTAGTAGGCGGCCGGAGCGGAGTAGGGGGCGGGTCCCAGGAGAATGCCGTCCTCCAGGAGCGTGACCTTCTTGCTGCGGTCGGCGTTGGCGCCGCGAAGCCCGATGTTGGGACGCAGGCCGATTCCATCCTCGCCGCGCGCGTAGACGCCTGGAACCGACTGGAGGATCGCGTGGGCGTCGTCCAACTCGAATCGCTCCAGCTTGTCCGACTTGATAGTGTGGATCGATCCCGCCGTCCGCTCCTCCGGCGTGCTCACGACGACTGTTTCAAGAATGGGTGCTTGGGGGACGGGGTCCACGCCCGGGAGCTGAGCCGGTGGAGCCGTCTGCTCGGGCGGAGGGGGAGGGATGGCCGCCGGGGCATCCCCGGTGGCCACCCCTTTGCCCACCTGTTCAGTGGGAGGAGGTGTCTCGGCGCCGTTCAGCTGCTCCTGTGCGGCCGAGGGCGCCGCGCTCAGTAGGAGCGCGGCGGAGGCGGCGAGCAACGTCCAGCCCGGTGGCCTCACTGGTCAGTGGTCCGCGACGCCGGCAATCACGATCTTGCCGTCCGACTGAACGATGACTCCGTGCGCGGTCTCGTCCGTTCCGCCGGTCGAGACGTTGACCCGGACGACGCCGCCCGAGCCAAAGGTCGCGTCTCGTGTCCCGTCAGCGTTGAAGCGCGCCACGACCATCTTGCTGTCGCCGCCCTCCACCACGAAGCCCGCCGCGACGGCCTTGCCGGTGGCGTCAAAGGCGACGCTGAACAGCCGGTCGTTCTCCGTGTCCGAGGCCGCCACGAGTGAAGCGAACTCCGCCGGCGCACCGGCTCCGACCGGGAGCAGGAGGAGCGATGAGTCGTCGTCCTCTCCGCCACCGGTGGAGTAGCCAGCCGCCGCCAGCACGTTCCCGGCGGGGGCGAGCGCCGCTCCGAAGAAGGCCTCCTCCGGTCGGCCGAAGCTGAACAGCTTGTAGCCGGTGGTGTTGAAGGAGGTATCCAGGTCTCCGCCGGAGGTCAGCACGGTGACCATGGCGTCGATCTGCGTGGCGTTGGGGCTTCCGCTTCCCAGCAGCGCCACCCGGTTGTCCGACAGAGTGACCAAGTTGCGAACCCGATCGTCGGAGCCGGTGAGGTCATGCTCCAGGATTCCGTTGGTGCCCCAGGCGGTGTCGAACGCGCCATCCGCGCCGTAGCGGAACGCGACCTGGTTGACCTTGCCGGACGGGGCCGACCGCCCGTAGCCGCCCGAGACGTACTGGCTGCCCTGCTGAACGACGCCGTAGGATTCGGCCATGCCCCACTCGGTGGTGCCGCTGTTTGACTTGAAGGGATTGGAGACCAGCACGCCGCCGACCCCGAAGGTCGGGTCGAGCGCGCCGTTCCCATCCAGCCGCAGGAGCACCACGCTGTTGCTCGATTGGGCGCCCACACCGGTCGGTTGGGAAAAGTAGCCGGAGGTGACGATCTTGCCGTCCGCCTGAACGAAGCCGTTCCGCGCGCTATCGTTCAAGGTCCCGATGCTCAGGCGGTGAACACCTTCGGTCGCGAAGGTCGTGTCGACGGCTCCGTTGGTGTTGAGCCGCACCACCACCCGGTCGGTGTC
>JBGTHI010000547.1:0-7063 GCA_041746295.1 Myxococcaceae bacterium | reverse complement strand
GTGTGCAGCGACTGGCAGCCCCCCAGGACCGCGGCCAGCGCCTGCAGTGTCACCCTGACCACATTGTTGTCCGGTTGCTGTGCGGTCAACGTGGAGCCTGCCGTCTGGGCGTGAAAGCGGAGCATCATCGAGCGCGGATCCTTCGCCCTGAAGCGCTCCTTCATGATGCGCGCCCAGAGGCGGCGAGCGGCGCGGAACTTGGCCACCTCTTCCAGGAAGTTGTTGTGAACGTTGAAAAAAAAGGAGAGCCTGTTGGCGAAGCCGTCGACGCCGTCCACATTTAGGCCGGCCTTCAGCGCCGCTTCGACATAGGCGATGCCGTCGGCCAGAGTGAATGCGATCTCCTGGGCCGCCGTCGAGCCGGCCTCCCGGATGTGGTAACCGCTGATCGAGATTGGATTCCAACGCGGCATCCGCTGAGCGCCGTACGCAACGAGGTCGGTGACCAGCCGCAGAGAGGGCTCGGGCGGGTAGATGTAGGTTCCCCGCGCGATGTACTCCTTGAGGATGTCGTTCTGGACGGTGCCAGAGAGTGCCTCCAGGGACATGCCGCGCGCCTCGCCCACCGCTGCGTAGAGGCAGAGCAGGATCGAGGCGGTGGCGTTGATGGTCATCGAGGTGGAGACCCTCTCCAGCGGGAGCCCCTTGAGAAGGAGCTCCATGTCGTCGAGCGAGCCAATTGACACGCCTACCTTGCCCACTTCGCCCAGGGCGCGCGGATGGTCTGCATCCCGACCCATCTGGGTGGGCAGGTCGAAGGCGACGGAGAGGCCGGTCTGCCCCGAGGCGAGAAGATAGTGATAGCGCGCGTTGGCGTCTTCCGCGCTGCCGAAGCCGGCGTACTGGCGCATGGTCCAGTGGCGGCCGCGATACATCGTCGGCTGTATCCCCCGGGTGAAGGGGTATTGGCCAGGGAAGCCGAGCTTCGCTTCGTAATCGGCTTCGGGCGCAGACTCGGGAGTAAAGACCGGCTCGATCGCGATGCCGCTGGAGCTCTCGAACCGCTTCTTGCGCTCCGGAGAGCGCGCCACCGCGGGCCGGTAGACCGCCTCCTCCCACCGCTGCTTCGATTTCCTCCAATCGGCCACGTTCACTCCGTCCAATCTACTCGACCGATACCAGCGGGGCGTTCCCCTCGACCGTGGCGCCCTCTTGGACCTGGACCTCCGCGACCCGTCCCGCCTTGGGGCTCTTGAGCTCGTTCTCCATCTTCATCGCCTCCACCACCACCAGCCCCTGGCCCTCGGCCACCTCGTCGCCGAGCGAGACCAGGAGCTTCACCACCTTGCCGGGCATCGGCGTGCGAATCACCTGTTTCCCGGCCGCCCCGCCGCCCTTCTCGCCGCGCGAGCGGAGGGCGCGTTCGTCGAGAAGGGTGAGCGCATGGGTCACTCCGTCCAGGTGCACTCGCACGGCGTCGCCTGCCTGCTCGACCTCGACCAGGTGGGAGCTGCCCTCGATGATCAGCGAGAGTGCGCTCGCCCCGGTACGGCGCGCGTCCACGTCGTAGCGCCGGCCGCGGTAGGTCACCGCGAAGCGGTCGGGATCGAGCCGTTCGATATCGAGGCCCAAGGGCTCCTGTCCGGCAGGCTCAGTGGTTGGAGGTGTGACGAAGTAGCGCATGGCTGTAGGACCCGAGGCTAAGCTGGGGATGCCGCCAGGTGTGAGGAAGAAGCACCGGTGCGGCAAGTATCTCCATTGGCAGCCGTGCCGGTGCGGCGCTGGACCCTTGTTTTCCGAGGCATCCTGTTCCATGAGGGAAGAGGCTGTTTCCCCCGATGAAGGAACCTTCATGCCCAAGGATTATCTCTTCACGTCCGAATCGGTGACCGAAGGTCACCCGGACAAGATCGCCGACCAGGTGAGCGATGGTGTCCTCGATGCGATCATCGCGCAGGACAAGCATGCCCGGGTCGCGGTGGAGACGCTGGTGAAGACCGGTTTGGCGGTGGTGGCCGGCGAGGTGACGACCCACTGCTACGTCGATGTCCCCAAGGTGGTCCGCAGCACCATCGTCCGCATCGGCTATACCGACAGCTCGATGGGGTTTGACGGCCATACCTGTGGCGTGATGGTGGCCCTGGAAGGGCAGTCCCAGGACATCGCCCGCGGCGTGGATAACAAGAAGGAGCAGGGGGCGGGCGACCAGGGCATGATGTTTGGCTTCGCCTGCGACGAAACGCCGGAGCTGATGCCGGCGCCGCTTCACTACGCTCATGCTTTGACCAAGCGGCTGGCCGACGTTCGCCGCAAAGCCCATTCATGGTTGCGGCCTGATGGAAAGGGGCAGGTCTCGGTGGAGTACCGGGACGGCCGGCCGGTGCGGATCGATACGGTGGTCCTCTCCACGCAGCACGCCGAGGAGATCTCCAACAAGAAGATCCACGAGGCGATGATGGAGGACGTGATCCTCAAGGTCCTCCCCAAGAAGCTGCTCGACAAGAAGACCCGATTCTTCATCAACCCCACCGGGCGCTTCGTGGTCGGTGGCCCGATGGGGGACTCCGGGCTGACCGGCCGGAAAATAGTCGTCGACACCTACGGCGGAATGGGTCGACACGGAGGCGGCGCGTTCTCGGGCAAGGACCCGTCCAAGGTGGACCGCTCGGCCACGTATATGGGCCGCTACATCGCCAAGAATGTGGTGGCGGCGGGGCTGGCGCGCCGCTGCGAGGTGCAGCTCTCCTATGCCATAGGCGTGGCCGATCCGGTCTCTGTGATGGTGGAGACCTTTGGCACGGCCACTGTCTCCGAAGAGAAAATCGCCCGGGCGATCCGCCAGACCTTTGGGCTCAAACCTCGCGAGATCACCGAGGCGCTCGACCTGCTCCGGCCCATCTACCAAAAGACGGCGTCCTACGGTCACTTCGGCCGCTCGGACAAGGATTTCACCTGGGAGCGCACCGACAAGAAGGACGCGCTTCGAGAGGCCGCGGGCGGCGCGAAGCTGCGTGCGGTTTAGGAGCTTCATTCGTCTTGAAAGGAAAAGCTGACATGGCTGTCGAGTCTCGAAATTCCAAAGGCTCCTCCGTCCCGCACGATGTGAAGGATCTGGGGTTGGCCGAGAAGGGCCGCGGCCGGATCGATTGGTCGGGTCGATCGATGCCGGTGCTCCGTGTGATCGGCGAGCGGTTTGCGAAGCGGAAGCCGCTCAAGGGCGTGCGGATGGCCGCCTGCCTCCACGTCACCGCCGAGACCGCGAATCTGGCGATCGTTCTCAAGGCGGGCGGGGCAGATGTCCGGCTCTGCGCCTCGAATCCGCTTTCCACCCAGGACGACGTGGCCTCCTCGCTGGTTGTGCACCACGGGATCCCGGTTTTCGCGATCAAGGGCGAGGACCACAAGACCTACTACAAGCACATCGGCCAGGCGCTGGAGAACAAGCCCCAGCTGACCATGGACGACGGCGCGGACGTGGTCAGCGTGTTGCACTCCGAGCGTAAAGATTTATTGGCGCACATCATCGGCGGCACCGAGGAGACCACCACGGGCGTGATCCGGCTTCGGGCGATGGCCAAGGACAACGTGCTGGCCTACCCGATCGTCGCGGTCAACGACGCCCTGACCAAGCACCTCTTCGACAACCGCTACGGCACCGGCCAGTCGACGATCGACGGAATGGTCCGAGCCACCAACCGGCTGGTCGCGGGCTCGGTCTTCGTCGTGGCCGGCTACGGTTGGTGTGGCCGCGGCGTCGCGATGCGCGCCAAGGGGCTGGGCGCCGACGTCGTGGTCACCGAGATCGACCCGATGAAGGCGCTGGAGGCGGTGATGGACGGCTTCCGGGTGATGCCGATGGCCGAGGCGGCCAGAATCGGCGATTTCTTCTGCACCGTCACCGGCGACCTGCACGTGATCCGCAAGGAGCACTTCGAGAAGATGAAGGACGGTGCGATCGTCGCCAACAGCGGCCACTTCAACGTGGAGCTGGATCTCGATGGCCTGAAGACCATCTCCAAGAGCCGCGCGGTGATCCGCGAGTTCGTGGAGGAGTTTACGCTCAAGAATGGCCGGCGGATCGTGGTGCTGGGCGACGGGCGGTTGGTGAATCTGGCGGCGGCCGAGGGCCACCCCTCGTCGGTGATGGACATGTCCTTCGCCAACCAGGCGCTCTCCAGCGAGTGGATAATCAAGAACCATCCCAAACTGGAGAAGAAAGTCTATTCGGTGCCGGAGCACCTGGACAAGGAGATTGCCCGGCTCAAGCTCAAGTCGATGGGCGTGAAGGTCGACGTGCTCACCAAGGAGCAGCAGAAGTACCTCGCTTCCTGGGATGTGGGGACTTAAGCCCCTGACCTCGGCCAAAATGAGTGTGCTGGAAGCGGTGGTACTGGGGTTGGTCCAGGGGCTCACCGAGTTTCTCCCGATCAGCTCCACCGCTCACCTCCGGGTGGTGCCCGAGCTTCTGGGCTGGGGCGACCCCGGAGCGGCCTTCTCCGCGGTGATCCAGCTGGGGACCGTGCTGGCGGTGATCCTCTACTTCTGGCGAGACGTGCTCCGGCTGCTTGGCGCGCTCCTGAGCGGCCTGAGGAACCGCCGTCCGCTGGAGAGCTTCGACGCGCGTCTGGCCTGGTGCCTGATCCTGGGCACCGTCCCGATCTGTGTCCTGGGGCTGGCCCTCAAACCATTGATCGAGGGGAGCTTGCGATCGCTCTACGTCGTGGCCTCGTCGTTGATCGCCCTGGCGCTGGTGCTTTGGGGCGCCGAGCGATGGGCCTCGCACCGGAGAGTCCTGACCGAGGTCACGTTTAAGGATGCGCTGGTGGTGGGGGGATGGCAGGTGCTGGCGCTGGTGCCCGGCTCCTCACGCTCCGGAACGACGCTCACCGGAGGGCTGATTCTGGGACTCAAGCGCGAGGATGCCGCCCGCTTCTCCTTTCTGCTCTCCATTCCGGCCACCGGGCTGGCCGGGCTGTTCGAGCTGAAGCATCTGCTGGAGGCGCAGGTCCGACCTTCGACCAGTGCGCTGCTGATCGGGACGGGGGTGGCCTTCATCTCTGGGATGGCGGCCATCGCCGGGCTGCTGCGGTTCCTGCGGACTCGGACCACCGCGGTCTTCATCGCCTACCGCATCGCGCTAGGGATCCTGCTCTTCGTCTTGCTCGGGAAGGGCGTGATCCGACCGATGAGTGGCGTGGAGAACCTGGCGCCGGAGCCTGGGCCGGTAGTGATACCATGACCCTATATCCCTTAGTGATGGCTGGCGGGTCCGGGACGCGGTTCTGGCCGCTCTCGCGCAAGGCCATGCCGAAGCAGTTCCTCCCGCTCGCCTCGAGCCGTCCTCTGCTGTTGGAGACGGTGTTGCGGACCCGCGGCCTGGCGAAGCCCAAGAACACCTTGGTGGTCTGCGGGCCGAGCCATGTGAAGGAGGTGCGGAAGGCATTGCCCGAGCTGCCTGCGGCGAATGTGGTGGTAGAGCCTGTGGCGCGCAACACCGCCCCGGCGATTGCTTTGGGGGCTCTGCACGTGGCCCACCGGGATCCTAAGGGCGTCGTCGCCGCGCTGGCCTCGGACCACTTCGTAGCGGACGTGCCCGCGTTCCGCAAAGCACTGGTCGATGCCGCGGCGCTGGCGGCGGAGGGGCACATCGTCACCCTGGGGATCCAGCCGGTGCGACCGGAGACGGGCTATGGCTATATCGAGCTCGGAGCGGGTCTGCCGGGTGGGAAAGGGTTCAAGGCGGAGGCCTTCAGAGAGAAACCGGATGGATCGACGGCGCTGGCCTACCTCGCCTCGGGCCGACACCTCTGGAACGCCGGGATCTTCATCTTTCGCGCGGACGTGATGCTCCGGGCTTTGAAGGAGCACCTGCCGGAGATGGCCCCCGGGTTGAAGGCGATCGCCGGAGCGATCGGGACCCGAAATTATGCCCAAGCGCTGGCGCGGGTATTTCCCAAGTTTCCCTCGATCTCGATCGACTACGCGGTGGCGGAGAAGGCGGACATCATCGCAGTGCTGCCGGGTGACTTCGGCTGGTCGGACGTGGGCTCCTTTGCCGCGTTGCCGGAGGTCCGAAAGGCAGATGCTCGCGGCAACGTGGTCTCCGGAAAAGGAGCGGTCTTGATCGACAGCGAAGGCTGCGTGGTGCTGGCCAAAGACCGACCGTTGGCGGTGATCGGGATGCGCGCGGTGGTGGTGGTGGACGCCGGCGACGCCGTGCTGGTGGTGCCTAAGGACAGGGCTCAAGAAGTCCGCAAGGCGGTGGACCTCTTGAAGGCGAAGCGGCTCGCAGCCTATCTATGAGCTTGGCGAGAGCGCTGCCCGGGGTTTCCGGGCGGGGGCTTGACCGGTAGCTATCGCGGTGACTAGTGGGGCCACTTGCCGCGGCTTAGGAGGCGATGTGGTTCAGCGGATGTTGTCCAAGGCTCAGATTGAGACGAGGCGGAGAAATACAGCTCGAGCCTTGAGCACGACGGGGTGGTCGGTGGTCCGAGTTTTCGTACCTCCTCTCGACGGTGAATCCTCCAGCGCGATCGTCGCCGCGCTCCGGGGCATGGAGCAGGACGCGTTAAGCAGCGGTCGCCCTGGCCCTGTGATAGGTCATGACGAATATCGGGCCTCGTATTGGAGTCATGATCCTGCTGCTCAGGCCGAGCTCGAGAGAAGGTTGGTTGCAGCAGGTCAAGGCAGGGTCGACGTCTACGACAGCGTCACCGACTCCTATAGATTGCCGGGTGAGCATCGTTTGGTATCCACGGGATCGCCTGAGCGGCCGGCAGCCCTGAGCACCACCGATCCGGTGCTCCGTTCGGCCGCATACCGCCACGCTCGAGCCTTGATCCAATACAAAATGGCCACCAGTGTGGCGAATGGGAAGCGGCTTGAGGTGACCAGGACTGTTCTGAGGGCTGCGCTGGGTTCGGCCAATCGGGACCAGGGCTGGAGCGTAGAAGAAGTATCCCAGCGAGCTGTTGCCGATCTCTACGCTTTATGGGCTCGACTCTTACCGTTTGACAGCCCCAAGATTCCAATACTCACGCAATTCTCCGATGCGGCGGAGGCATTGGCAGTGGCCCTGAGCGGAGGAGAGACATTCCGGCCGGCGAGCCTACGCGAAGACGAC
>JBGTHI010000546.1:0-2509 GCA_041746295.1 Myxococcaceae bacterium | reverse complement strand
GGCGGCCCGCTGCCCTCCGCCACCGACTGGGCGCTGCTGCTGTTCCTGGGCGTCTTCCAGCTTGGCGCCGCCTACGCGCTCTTCGTACGCGGCGTGCGCCATGCCTCGGCGCTGGAGGCTGCTCTGCTGGGCTACCTGGAGCCGGTGCTCAATCCGGTCTGGGTGTTGCTCTTCGCCGGGGAGCGGCCAGGGCGTTGGGCGATCTTGGGCGGTGCGATCATCTTGGTCGCGGCCGCGGCGCTCACCGTCGCGCCCTATCTTCAAGGACGACGGAAGGGGCTCACTCCGCCTCCCGCCGGCACCTACTAGACCAGGGCTAACCCAGAACAACCAGGACATCCCCCTCGTTCACCGCCTGCGCCTCCTTGCAGCGGATCTCCTTCACCACACCGCCTATTTCCGCCTCGACGGGCATCTCCATCTTCATCGACTCGAGGATCACCAGCGTGTCCCCGGGGGCCACAGCCTGACCGACCTGGACCTCGATCTTCCACACCGTTCCGGTGATATGCGCTGGTACGTCGGCCATCGTCCGCTCTCCTCGCTGAGCTCTTGAACCTGGCGCCGTTATGCCACGGGGCTAGGCGAGCCGTTCCAGAAATCGAGTGGAGAGCGTCCCCGCGCGAAACGCCTCCGACCTCAAGATGCGCAGATGGAGCGGGATGTTGGTCTTGGGCCCCTCGATCACAAAGCGCTCGAGCGCCGCGATCGACCGCTCGATCGCCACCGCGCGCGAGGGACCATCGACGATCAGCTTGGCGATCAATGGATCGTAGTAGGGCGTCACCGTCGATCCCTCCTGGTATCCGGAATCCAAGCGGAGCCCTTCGCCCGTAGGGAAGTCGAAGCGGGTGATCTTCCCTGGCGAGGGAAGGAAACGGATCGGGTCCTCGGCGTAGATCCGGAACTCCAGGGCGGCGCCCTTCCGCGAGATCTCCTCCTGCCGCACCGAGAGCGGCTCGCCGGCTGCGATCCTGAGCTGCCAGCCGATCAGATCCAGGCCGGTCGTCAGCTCGGTCACCGGATGCTCAACCTGCAAACGGGCGTTCATTTCGATGAAGTAGAAGGCATCTTCCTGCACCAGGAACTCCACGGTTCCGACATTGGTGTAGCCGAAAGCACGGGCGGCCTGCAGCGCCGCTTCCAGCATCTTCCCGCCGAGCTCAGAATTGGCGCCAGCCCCGGAGCCGAACAGCGGCGAGGGCGCCTCTTCCACCACCTTCTGGTGCCGGCGCTGGATCGAGCACTCACGGTCGAAGGCGTGCAGCGTGGTCCCCTTCTCGTCGGCCAGGATCTGCACCTCAATGTGGCGCGGATCGGTGAAGTACCTTTCGAGGTAGACGCCCTCGCGTCCGAAGGCCGAACGGGCGCGGTCGGTCGACTGACGGAAGGCCTTCTCCAGCGCCGCCGCGTCGGGCGCCACGGCCATCCCGATCCCTCCGCCCCCTCCTGCCGCCTTGCACAAAACCGGGTAGCCTATCCGCTCCGCTTGGGCGAGCGCGGCCGCGGCATCCGCCACCAGACCCTCCGAGCCGGGAACCACCGGAACTCCGGCGCCGGAGACCAACCGCCTGGCCTCGCTCTTGTCCTTCATCGCCGCCATCACCTCGGGCTTGGGACCGACGAAGGTCAGCCCTGCCTGCCGGCAGGCACGGGCGAAATCGGCGTTCTCGGAGAGGAAGCCGTAGCCGGGATGCAGCGCCTGAGCGCCGGTCTTCCGGGCCGCTTCCAGCACGGCAGCCACGTTCAGGTAGCTCTCCTTGGGCGGCGGGGGGCCCAATCGCACCGCTTCATCCGCTTCCTGCACGAACGGCAGCTCGGCGTCGGCGTCGGAGTGGACCGCGACGGTCGCCATCCCCATACGTCGTGCAACATGGATGATCCGCCGCGCAATCTCTCCGCGATTGGCGACGAGTAGTTTCTTGAAGGGAGGCGACATAGTGATCCGTACCGTAGAAATCCGCGGGCCAGGTGACAATTGCGATCTGCTGAGAAGGCTGGCATAGCTCGGGGACCATGCGCGGCAAGGCGTCCAGAAAAGCCAAGGTGGTGGACCTCTCCGAGGTTCGCTCGCGGCTTTGCTTGGCGTCGTATCAGGACAAGGTCTCCCGGGTGCTGGAATCCAATCGGGAGACCATCTCCACGCTCTGCGACTCCGGCGCGCTGTTCTCCAGACCGGGGACCAAGGCCGGGCGTGACCTTCTGCTCGCCCACTTGAACCTCTTGAAGATGGTTTCCCTGGTGAACCAGCTAACCGATATCGACGATGTCCCGGCGCCGCGCGGAGAGCGGGCCTGGGCAGGCGAGGCACCCCTCCACGACGCGATCTACACCGAGCTCGATTCGCTCCTGAACCGGACCGCGGAGCTGACCACCCGCACCGGCAGCTACCTGGCGCGGCTCCGCGGCTGGTGAGCATGGCGGTCTTCGCGGTCTATACGCGCCTCTTCGGAGCCTGCCTTCGGAAAACGGGGCAAGGGCTGTTGAAGAACGCCTGGACGGCGCTGCT
>JBGTHI010000545.1:0-2636 GCA_041746295.1 Myxococcaceae bacterium | reverse complement strand
ACGGAAGTTGTCCGCTTCGAGTGATCAGGTTGACGTCGTTCGAGACTTCAACCGGTTCTATACTCGGCAAATCGGCCTGCTGAACGAGGGGCTGCTGGGAAGCGCGTTCTCCCTCACCGAGATTCGCATCCTCTACGAGTTGGCCCACCGCCAAGGCCAGACGGCGACAGACATCAGGCGCACACTGAGCTTGGATGCCGGCTACCTGAGTCGACTGCTGAAGAAGCTCAAGGTGCAAGGACTTGTGGCCGGGGCACCCTCCGCCGCCGATGCGCGGCAATCGGTCTTGAAATTGACCGCTGCCGGGCGCAAGGCCTTCGCACCCTTGAACCAGGCGTCGCATAGGGAGGTCGCCGCGATGCTGGGCCATCTTTCCGAACCCGCGCGCGAGGCGCTGGTGAAGGCGATGCAGGCGATCCAGCGACTCCTGGGCGGGCACCCGGAGCCGAAAGCCCCTTACCTCCTCCGCTCCCATCAGCCGGGTGACATCGGACTGATCAGCCACCGCCAGAGTGTACTCTATTTCCAGGAGTACGGCTGGGATGAGACCTTCGAAGCCTTGGTGGCCGAGATCGCCGCCGGATTCGTCAAGAGCCACGATCCCAAGCGCGAGCGCTGTTGGATCGCCGAGCGGGAAGGCGAGGTGGTCGGAAGCGTGTTTCTGATGCGCGAATCCGACGAGGTTGCGAAGCTGCGGCTGCTCTATGTCGAGCCCTCCGCCAGGGGGCTCGGGATCGGGCGCCGGCTGGTCGACGAGTGCATCCGGTTCGCACGCGCCAAGGGGTACAAAATCCTGATCTTGTGGACCAACGACGTGCTCGTCTCCGCCAGGCGAATCTACGAGTCAGCCGGATTCAGGCTGACTGTGGAAGAGCGGCACCATTCGTTCGGACAAGATCTGGTAGGTCAAACTTGGAGCCTTGATCTGTGAGCGGGCCCGAGGTCCGTCTCGTCTTCGACCTCTCCAGCCCAGCGGCCTATCTGGCTTACACGCAGCTCCCGACCCTGGTGGCGCGCACGGGAGCCTCGATCGTCTGGCGCCCGGTGCTGCTGGGGGGCCTCCTAAAGGCGGCCGGCAATCCTTCGCCCCTCGTCTCTCCGGCCAAACGCGCCTACCAGATGAGAGACATGGAACGGTGGGCCGAGCGCTATGGCGTTCCCCTGCGATGGCCCAGCCCCTTTCCAATTGGGAGCGCGCTCCAGGTCATGCGGGGCGCCCTCGTCGCCCGGCGGCACGAGACGCTCGAGACCTATGTCCATGCTGCTTTCAGGGCGATCTTCGCCGACGGGAGAGGTTTGAATCGCCCAGAAGAGCTCGCGACCGTCGCCAAGGAGGCAGGCCTGGAGGTCGGAACCTTCCTGGCCGCTCTCGATGACCAGGCGATCAAGGATGAGCTGCGCCGAGAGACCGAGACCGCGGCGGCGCAAGGCGCCTTCGGCGTGCCCACTTTCTTCGTGGGAGACGAGATCCTCTTCGGTCAGGACCGACTCGACTTCGTCACCGAGGCCCTCCGGGCGGAAAGGTCTTCATCTCCGATCAAGATTGGGAGAAGAGCAACGGCCGAGAGTTCATCAACACGACCCTGACCCGGACCTCAGACCTGCGCCCCGGCAACCCCGTCCTGACGGTGGCTAAAGGCGCCGATGGCAAGCCGGACATGCCGTTACAGGACTACTACTGGCCGCTCTCCGAATACCGAGCGATGTTAGAGGAAGCAGGCTTCAAGGTCGTGACCGTGGAAGAACCGATCGCGACGGACAGGAGCCACCCCTGGTTGGATGAGACGACCCACCCTCCCACCTTGTTGATTACCGCTCAGGTTCCGCTCGACAAAGCCGGCGCTTCCGGCCGAAGCACGTTCGAAACCGGAAAGCCTCGACTGGCTTCCCAGCCCGTTTTCTAGCGCCGAAGACCTATGGCAGCCAGCTGCTGCCATTCGAAGCCCTCACAGAAGAGCGCCGCCGGTCGAGAACGCGTAGACGGCGGTCGCGGGCCGCGCTTCATCCCCCTTGGGATCCAGCAGCGGCGCGTTGAAGTTGACGCTGACGCGCCGGGAAGGAGTGGTAGAGCCCCTCCTAACGTTTATGAAATGGACAGTTTCGTAGTCGTCTGATGTGGTCGAGATGAGGACTGAGGGCGCCATTGGGCCGCTGGGTCGACTCGGAGCTCGAGCAAACCGGGCGTTGGTAGGCGGCATCGACGTGGCGAGGTTCGCACCCCTCCGCTACTGCCGAAAACGGAGATCTCCGTAGTACCCGGTGGCCAGCCCCCTCCTTACCCTGCCCGTTACCTCCGTGAACAATACGGCTACCGCTGGGCGTCCTTCAATCTGCAAGGCCTGAACGATTAATTCCCGGTGCTCATCTCTGAGATATCGGAGTCCTCGGATACCTACTTCGATGGATCCATAGTGCACGTCGTCCTGCTCGGTTCCCGGCCCATTGAAGCGGAAGTGCTCCAGCTTTGTTCTGCTGAGACGCTTCAGGACCAGGACTTGGGTGCAGATCTCTGTTTTGTAGCCAAATCAAGCAGCCTCCTTCAGCTTGGCGGCGTGGGGTCGCATGGGGAGAGGTTGCGGGGGCAGCTTGACGAGTTTGGTGGAGAGGTAGGTTTCAAAGTCGTGCCACAGGCGATT
>JBGTHI010000544.1:0-2485 GCA_041746295.1 Myxococcaceae bacterium | reverse complement strand
GCATGAAACCAAAGATGCCACGCTCGACGTGATCCGAGACAACGTGGCCGCGATCGACCCTCAGTTTGTGAGTTTCGAGTTCAACGCAGTCGGCACAGAGCGAATTGCCTTTTCGGCGCGTTATTCAGACGCGCGGCAGCTCGTTCCGTCAGTTCGGCTATCCTCAGGCACATTGATCTATCTCGGCCTTATCACGCTCGTCTCTACGCCTAACCGGCCACCAGTGCTCATGATTGAGGAGCCCGAGAACGGTCTGACTCCTCAGGCCGTAAAGTCGTTTTATGCGGCCGTCCGTTCACTGGCGTACAACGAAAACTTGGAGCATCGGAGTCAAATCCTGCTCTCCTCCCACAGCCCATTTGTCATCTGCGAGGCTTGGAACGGTGACGACCGGGACTTCATCCATCAAGTCAAGGTGGTCGACGGTAAAGCGCACGTGCGCAAGTTCAGCACGGTGGTGGACGAGCACAACATTCAGCTACGAAAAGACAAGGTTGGCGAGCGAACAGTTCTGGGATTAGTGACAGCAGAGGAGATCATGGCTGGATACCTGTCCTGAACCGTGATCCTCGGAGCTAGCAGCCCGTGGTGAAAGCGGTTTCGACGGACGAAGCCAGAGGACGATTCTCGCGGTGTCCGTAACAGTCGGCAATCGACGTCGATGGGTGGTGCGTGGTCCAGATCTCCCACAGCGTGTCCGGGAGCCGAATAAGAGACCAGAGGCAGGACACAAGCGTCGCTGTGCGGCCCTGGAGACTGCGCGGCGTGCCCACGCCAAACAGTGTGCGCATCAGGAGCCCGAGATTCAACGCGGCGGTATGCAGCAGCACGCGTTTGAGGATGTTCGCGTGACCCCGGAGGTGCACGCGCCGCATCCCGCCCGTTTCGTAGAGATGCGCAAACGGCCGCTCCAATCGTTCGCCGCGTTGCCGAAGCAGTCGTTTGCCTCGCGCGCCTCGAATGCGGCGCCGATTGCGATAGACCGCATCGCGAGCCTCGGGGTTGTTCTTCCAATTGCGCCGCCCACGATCGGGTTCCGAGATGTAGCTGCGCACGCCGACCGCTTCGAGATCCACGAGTTCCTGGTTGCTGTGATAACCCTTGTCGGCGACCACCTCTCGGAGGCCCTCGCCCTCGGGCACGACGGTCTCAATCTGTTCGGCGGCCCCGATCAACGTCTCGACGCTCGTGGCGGCGTCGCCCTCGTTCGCTCCCTGCACGGTGACCGCCACGACCGCACCCGTCTCCAAGTCGACGGCGTGCTCGGCTTTGTGCGCCAAATGCGTCCGTCCGTCTTTCATCTTGGTGATTTTCGCGTCGGGATCGAGGGGATGGGTCCAATCGTCATTGGAGCCCTTCTTCGCTCGCTGTCGATCAATGCGTGCCAAATCCTCGCGCGTGGGTGTGTCGATGCCGGACTCCTGCGCCAGTTGGGTCAGGAACGTCTGATACGTCGCGCCGGTGTCGCGCCGCACGATGCTGCGCAGCGCCGCGTTCGCTTCCAACGTGGTCGCGTCAATCCCGATCGTCGTGCCTCGGACCAAGCCCGCGTCGGCCAGCCGCTGGAGGATCCACGTGAATACGACCTGGTGCGTTTCGAGATCGATCAGGCGACGCGTCCGCGAGATCGTCGAATGATCCGGCGGCGCCTCGGGCAGCATCAACCCGAGAAACTCGCGCAGCGCAAAGGAATCTGCCGCGCGCCACGCGATGGCGCGCTCGGCGTCCAAGCCTTCGAAGTAGCCGATCAGCAGCAACCGAAAATAGCGTCCGGGGGCCAGACCAGGCCGGCCGATCTCGTCCGCGTAGAATCGCTCACAGAGCGACTCGACATACCCGTCGAAGTCCGCTTTGTCGAGGATCTGATTGAGTCGTGCGTAAAACGGATGCCCGGCGGTACGTGGCAGATCTTGTGTCGCGACCCAGATCGTGGTCTGCTTCGGACGCCGCCGTCGTTTGCCCATCGCCATGGGCGACAGTGTAGTACGCGGGTTCGATCGTGTCGATCCTAATTCAACGTTTCACCACGGGCTGCTAGGGCCGTTTTGGCAACCCCGTCCACTAAAGGGCGAGCCTTCCGGTGCAAACGCCATCTAGTCCAGATTTTTCGCGCCTTGGACGTGGCGAGCCTTCTTGGAAGACCTGCCTTATACGGCCCCTCTATGCCACCTGTTCCACTATCCAAGGCGAGAGTCGCCGGACGCAGACTGTAAGTTGGCGACTGATGCGCCGGAGCAGCCGGTTTGCTATGCGCCCGAGCGCCAGCGTCCGTACAATCGGCGCTTCGACCGATAGGCTGGCTCGATCCAAAAGATGGCGGAGAGCGAGCGTCGCCTGGGATACCTACCTCACTAGAGGATCTTGAGAATGAGCCTGACGTGACTGGACGGGGGTTCGGTCGGTCCGCTGAGTCTTACCGTCCAAGTCTACTCCTCCCACGACTTTGAGAGGAGATTCACGTGACCGTCGTCATACGGAGTCCGGC
>JBGTHI010000543.1:0-1544 GCA_041746295.1 Myxococcaceae bacterium | reverse complement strand
CGGTCGAAGCCGGGCTGGCGGCGGGAGGCTGAGCCGGCGCAGCAGCGGGCGCGAGGGCAAGCAGGAGGAAGGTCGAGGCGAAACGAATTGAAGGTCGCAAGGTTCGGCACGCTACACGGCGGGCGCCGACTTGAGAAGCCGATGCCTCACCGATACGCGCGCCGTTATTTGGTATCCGCTGTTCGCTTGTCGGGGGCCGCGTCGCGCTGCTGGCCACCGGGACATCCACGCTTGAGTGTGTACTGGTAGTAGCCCATTTCGTCGATCCAGAACTCACCCTGGAAGCGCCAGTAATTCCAGTCTTCCCCAGGGAGCGCGGGCCGGTAGAGCGGCTGGCGCTGGAGAAACTTGTCGTGGTCGACGCCCGACTCGAGGATCTCCTTCTCCGCCTTGAGGGTCTCGAACCGGATCACCAGCGCCTGGTCGTTGAGGTTGCGCAAGACCCGAAGCGCCTCCTCCAGCCGGTTGCGCGAAAGCTGCCCCGCGACCTTGCCGATACTTTTTCGATTCTCCGCCAGCTCACCCAACAGCCGGTCCGCAGTGGGTCCGGCCCAGGCCGCGGTGGAACGGATTCGTGCCGCATCCCGGTCCAGGGTCCGCAGCAGCTTCGCCAAAGCGCGGATCCGCTCGCTGTCCCGAACCCACAGCAGCACCGGCCGCGGCAGCGCGTTCGGGGTCTGGGCGGCGGAGTCGGCCGGGTTATGGCTGGGGTTCTCCAGGTACTTCTTCAAGCTCTCCACCATCGGCTGATATATCCGATCGTTGGCTTTAAGCGACTCGGTCCCCTCTCGGTAGAGGCAGCTGAAGTAGTAGACCGTCGACTTGAGGATCCACGATTCCGGCTGAAAGGCCCCCTCGTACTGCGGCGCATGCAAAGCCTGGAGCGAGCCCAGGCTACCCCCGAAATCGTCGTTCTGAAAGCGCGCGAAGGCGTTCTCGAACAGCGCCTGGTCCCAAAAAGGAGAGAAGCGCGGAACCTGCTCGTAGGCGTGGGACGACTCCGGGTACTGCTTCAGGGCGTAGTGCACCCGGCCCAGACCCAGCAGCGCCAGCTGGCGAACCCGCTCCTTCGGCTCCAGCGCCACGCCCTTCGCGGGACTCGCGGGCGCGCCACTGGCGGCCACCGCTTCTTCGAACACCTTCACCGCCTCCTCACCCTTGGGTCCTCCCGGGAAACGCGGATCGGCCAGCACCACGCCCAGGAGGTAACGCGCCGAGGGATAGACCCGGACGTCAAACGGGATTCCTTCCAGCAGAGCGCGGGCCTCTTCAAACTTGCCACGGCGTAGATTGACCTCCGCCGCCAGATACTGAACCCGCGCCAGATCGTCCGGGCGAAGCTTAGACCATTCGGGACGGAGCCCCGTGCCCAGGAGATTCGGAACCAGCAGCGTGTCCTCGAGGGATTCCTGAAGCGCGACCAGTCGCTCCACCGCCGGGATCGAGTCGTGGCCCTTGGCGCTGTTCACGGCGAAGGCGTAGTGGATCAGGGCGGCCACCGGCAGCTCCGCGCGCTCCAGGGCCTCGCCCAGCCCGATCTCGGC
>JBGTHI010000542.1:0-3463 GCA_041746295.1 Myxococcaceae bacterium | reverse complement strand
CATCAGAGCCCGTCGCGATCAAGGTCATAGACACGGAGGGCACGCTTTGGCTCTACAACGTCTGGGATTCCGCCCGCGGCTTGGGCTCCCATGAATCTCAGAGCCGCACGTCGGGGATGCTGATTGACGACGACGGCGAGGGAACAAGGCGCTATCGCTGTAACGACATCGGGTTTCAACCGCGGTTTGACAAGCTCGAGTTCGAGCTGGTTCGAGAACGCTCAGGCGGTTGATCGCAGCGCCCGCGTAACCCCTGCTTTCCATGCCGAGCGACACCCCGCTTCTCGTCCAGAGCGGGGGTTCCGTTAGCGTGGGAGCGTGGGCCCGAGCGAAATCTTCGCGACCGTCGGGATGTTGGCCTTCATAGCCCTGACGCCGATTGCTCTTCCGCGGATCTGGCATAACCGGTCTGGCTTCTATGTGAGCGAGCGGGTCGCGTGGTGGCCGTTCGGCCGCGTTCTCTGGCGAGGCGTCGTCCGGGCGGCCCCGGTGTGTGTCGTGAGCTTTTGCCTCGCGCTCCCACTCTGGGCGGGGCTGTTGATCGCGCCAGATTCAGAGATTGTCGTGATGATCCTCTTTCCCCCGATTGCCCTTCAGTGGTTTTTTATCGTGACCATCGTCCTCTTCAATTGGCCCAAGCGGCTGGTTCCTCCCCATCTTCGAGCTCTGCCCGGAGCGATCGCCGAATGGGGTGGCGCCAAGCCCCCGCCGGTCCCGAGACCCGACACCGGGCACTACGCGGAGTAGACGCGCTTCTCGTCCAGAGCGGGGGTAGGCTCACCGCGTGACGCTGATCCTGATCGTGGTAGTGCTCCTTGGCGTGCTGGTCACCGTGTTGTGGTTGGCTCAAAGCCGGCAACAGGAGGCGGCGACGAACTCATGCGGTCTCTGCGGGCGGTCGTTTGACTCCTCAGAGGCACTGGAGGCTCATCTCTTCGAACACGGAAAAGTGAGCCGACCGACGTTCGTTCCGTGACCGCTCCCGCTGCTCGTCCAAAGCAGGTCTTCGGCTACTCGCCGCTGTCCATCCCGAAGTTCTCCCCGTTCGGCATTCGCACCTCCAGAAGCCCACCATCCTCAGTGACATGGATCTGCTCAGCTTCGGTGCGAAGGCTGGGATCCTCCTTCGCGTATTCCTCCGCCATCCGGCAGACCAGCAACCTGGCCGCCTCGCCGGTCGCCTTCGCGCAGAGCGCGAGCCAAGCAGCGGCCTCCGAGTGCGGCAGCACTTGGGGGTCGTCGAACGCGATGCGCGAGTCCAATTGTCCCGTGAAGCGTTCGCCAAAGTGGTTGCGAACCAGTTCCTCGCCTTCGGAATTGAAACCCACCAATTCGATCGTGCCGAGTACTCCAGCCTTCTTCCGGCTCTCGTAATTTCCGAGTCCGTCATCTGGAACGAAGCCAACCATGTACCCGACGCGATCGTCGGAGCCGATCGCTTGGCGGATCTCTTCATCGACGGTGCCGATGTCGGTTGGGGCCTGCACGGTTTCCCCGTCGCCATTGACGTAGGTCAGCTCGACTCGTTGTATCTCTGGACTGAGCAGCGCGGTGAATACGTACCGCGCCTCGGGGGCCAGAACTCCGGCGCCGTCGGCGTAATTGACGCCGTCTAGCACCCCGGAGGCAAGGAACTCGGTGTCGCTCTCCCCCACGCAGAACTCCACGGTTCCAAGGCGCGGCGCTCGGGGAAAATCGACGGTGAGGCAGGTCTGCTCGCCGCCTGAGCCGCCCGCACCCCCTTCGGGACGCTCGGGAAACACAGCCTTCCCCACAACGATCTCGTAAGGGCTTCCCCCCGGCGCCTCGCCGGAAGCGAGGACAATCGGCTCCCCGCGAGAGATCATGTCCCCGAACTCCTCGGCGGGTAGGGAAGCCGGCTCGCCGATGCCGACCAGCTCCCCAACGCTCTCCGCCAGCGATCGGCCCGGCGGACTCAGCACAAGTGCAACGGTGGCGAGGACACCCAGGACCGCGACCCGACGTCGTCGCCGGGGGCGAGCACGATCCGAACGCTGGGCTGCGGCGAGGTTGAGCGTCCGCTCCCGGGCTTGATCCGAACTGGGAAGCGGCTCGGTCTGCAGCCGCTCAATGATTTCCTCAGTTTTCATGTCCTACCTCCAGCGTGTTGCGAAGCTTCTCCATGGCCCGGTGGAGCCGGGTGCGAACCGTCGCCTCGGGCATGTCGAGCAGCTCGCCGATTTCGCCGGCCCGATAGCCGAGGACGTACCGCATCACTACTGCTGCTCGGTCGTCGGGCGAGAGCGCCTCCATCGCAGCAGCCACCGGGGCGTCTAGTGCCTGACCGCCCGCGGGGGAGGCAAGGTGGTGGGGACCCTGTTGCCCGAGAGCCTGGGGGCGAGCCTGTTCCTCCCGGAGCAAATCGAGGGCGCGGTTGACAACGATCCTGTGAAGCCACGGACCGAGGGGACGATTGGTGTCGAAAGTCTCCAGCGCACCGACTGCTGCCAGCAGTGCCTCCTGGGCCACGTCTTCGGCTCGCTGCTCATCACGGGTGATGAGGTAGGCGGCGCGGTAACAGCGGTCCCAATGCGCCTCGATCAACTCGCGCGTGGCCCGGTCGGAACCGGATCGGGCGGCTTCGACCAGAGCGGCGTCCGGCCCGGAAGGTTGCGACGGAAGCGCCTCGTCTCGCTTGGCCTCTGGTACCACCGCCTGGACTATCCCTTTTCCCATCTGGGACGGTTACGGATATCCAGAAGAAACCGTTTCACCCAGGCCCCGGTGAACCCGCTTCTCGTCCAAAGCGGGGCGCTAGCGGGCTCGCAATGACTCGTCTCGTCCAGGCCGACTATGACGGCCAAAGTACGCTGAGGGGGTGAACGCGAGACCGTCCCACGAGCCGTGGGAAGAGCCGCCTGAGGGCAGTTGCGCGTCGGCTGCGCGGCTGGAGCGCATTCGGATCGTCCTGCTGGCGATCTGGTTCGCGTTCATCGCTTCCTCCGCGTTCTGGGTGCCCATCTATCAAGGCACCGGAAGCGGCGAAGGGCTCGTGGTTGTCTATGTCTTGCTTGCCGGGTTTGCCGGCCTATGGGTAAAAGAGCGCGCGCCCACGCGGGCGGGCGCGATCGTCTCGGCGCTCCCGAGCATCCTCCTCGTAGCTTTGGCGGGTATCGCCGCCGAGCTACAGAACGAGGCCAATGACGGCCGGTTCGGAGAGCCGCTTTACCTCTACTTCGGACTTGCCCTGCTTGCCTCGTGGGCGACGTTCGTTATTGCGACCGCGATCGGGTCCCAGACCCGATGGAACCGAATCGGTGGCCTCCTGCTTGGCCTCGCGGTGGCAATGGTTGGGTGGGGCCTGATGACCTTCCAGGTCAGCTAGCGCTTCTCGTCCAAAGCGCAGCTTTCCGCGCTGAGCGCTACAGCTGAGCGGAGCGCGACGCTTCTGCTTTTCGCGCAGAGCGATAGCGGGCCGGAGGGGCCGCGGGAATCCTCCTCG
>JBGTHI010000541.1:0-4380 GCA_041746295.1 Myxococcaceae bacterium | reverse complement strand
TGGGCCTCACCTGAAGGCCCAGCGGGAGGCGCTTCTAGGTCTAGCGCGGCGCGTCGATCTGATTGGTCGCCGCGTGCACGATGAGCAGGTTCTAGTGCGCGAGGAACTCGGGCTTCAGACGTGGCTGCTGGAAGAATGGTGTGAGACGGCTGGCGCCACTTGGCAGGATGTTGAATGTGAAGCGGTTCCTCTACTTGCCGCGTCGGAGTTGGCAAGAAGAACTGCGTTGCGGGTGCCGTTCGCGGACGCGGTCTCCCTCCTCGGGAGCACGCTCGCGAAGGCCGGCCACGATCCGAACGCGACCGTGAGCCCATATCAGAGCGTCGTCGCTGCGCAATCTGCGACTGAGCGGCTCTTCGAGGATCCCCTCAATGAGCGGCTCTTCCCCCTTTCTGCGGCATTCGTAGCGGTTGCCTCTGGCGACCGCGATCGTGTGAAGGGCTCCGCTGGTACCAGGAAGCGGCGTGCGCTGGCTATCGCAGGCCAGGCTTATCGCGAGATTCTGATTCCCCAGATACTCGCCACCTCCGATGGCTGAGGAATCTCCGGGGGTGCAGGAGGCGGAGACCGCACCGGACTCGGTCGAGCCATCAGTGGAGTCGGCCGAGGAGGAAGTCCCGTTCGAAACGGTGGACTCGAGCCGGCTCCTGCAAGCACCGGACGCGCTCACCGCACAGGAAGCAAATGGGCTACTCGCCGAACGCCCGGGCCGAGTGGTGGTCTGGGCAGGGGATAGCGACACCGGCAAGACCACGTTGAGCTGCGAGCTGTACGAGCGAATGCGGAGAGGTGAGACGGCCCTTAAATTCGCGGGCTCTCGGACGCTTCTGGCGTTGGAACAGCGGTCCCATCCCTCAAGAGCCATCTCTGGACGGAGAGTTCGCGAAACACACCGAACGGAGCGGGATCCCGATGACCGCGAGCTGCTTCACATTCGGGCACAAGACAGCAAACACGGGCTGCTAAATCTAATCTTGGCCGACCTTCCGGGCGAAACGTTCCGCGAGCTTCGCGATCACGTGACCGTCCCTGACGATGTCTCGGTGCTCCGCCGGGCGGACAAGTTGGCTTTTCTTGCCGACGGAGCGCGCATCGTGGACCCCAAGCAGCGGTCAATGGTCCAGACCGGAATCCGACAACTGGTGCAGCGGCTCACAGCCGCTGGTCTGCCGGATCGACGTACCGCAATCGCGTTGGTGGTGACCATGTGGGATCTGGTAGTCGACGATCCCGTCGGCTCTGCGTACTGGGAGGAGCGCGAGGACGCGTTGCTTTCGGAGCTTCGCGAGATCGATCCCGAGGTTGGGCACTTCCGTGTGTCTGCTCGTCCCCCGCCCGACTGGACGCACGAGACAAATATGGAATCACTCACACGCTGGGTCGTTGCGCCACCGCCGGTCGTACGCGATCCGCGCTTGCCGTCGCCACGCCCGATCCCCCGGATCCGTCAGCCCAAAGCGCTGAGGCGAGCCTCATGAGAATCGCGCTTCTGGGCGGCCCGGATACCGGAAAGAGTTCCTATCTCGTGGCACTATTCGGTGCACTGGAAAACCGGAGTGCGGATCCGCTCGAACTGGTCGCCCTCAAGGATGAGGTGGGTTTCCTAAACCGCGGTCTAGAAGCGCTGACGCGACAGGAGCGCGTGAAGCGGACCGACATGGACAGCCGATCCCATGTTGCGATCGCTGTCCGATGCCCGAGTGGAGACGTCGATTTGGAGATCCCAGACCGCTCAGGTGAACTCGTCAAGCGGATGGGTGATGACCGTGTCTGGGACGAGGAATTGCTCTCCTCGGTAGACGAGCTGGAAGGGGCGCTCCTGTTTCTCCACGTGCTTCGCTTCGATCCCGGCAGATCCGCCGAAGAACTCGAAAGGCTCTTGAACACCGACGGAGACCGAGCTGAGAGTGCGTCGGAAGGTGCGAGCAGTCGCGACGACGACCCGATCCCGTGGGCGCCGAACCTGATGCCAGCTGATGTCCGCGCCGTCGATTTGCTACAGGCCATACTGGAAAAGCGAAGTACCGCCCTGCCGCTCGCGGTTGTCATCTCAGCCTGGGACCGAGTTCAACCGCCGAATGTGAAGCCGCGTACGTGGCTACAGCACCGAGCACCCTTATTCGACCAGTTCCTCGAGTCGAATCAGGGGCGACTGCGCCACGCGCTTTACGGCGTGTCGGCACAAGGCTTCGATTTCCGAGTCGACGACGCTGCGGCTGAACGCGGGCGACCAATGGATCCGTGGCAGCGAATGCGCGTCCTGGATAGCGACGGCAACTTGGTGAGCTTCGGAGCGCCGATCCTCTGGCTCATCGAGGAGGCAAATCAGGCTGATGCCTAGCGCGCAGGCTGATCAACTGGTGTTCGGTTACCGCGATGGTCACGAGCTCCTCGCGTCATCGACGCAGCTTTCCTCGGCCACCGAGCGGGAGATTCTGCCGCACGTCGACGCGAGTTTCGAGGATGACTCCCCTCATTACTTGGTTGGCGTCCCCCTTCGATCGATTGAGCGTTACCTGCTTGCCCGGATCTGGCCCGCCCCGGAGGTCGATCGCCCGGGCTCGGTCTGGACACATGCGCTACTGCTTGATACCAACGCAATGGAGATCGGATCAGCTGCCTTCATGACGGTCCTTAGGCGACCAAGTCACGCCACTCTGGAGATGTTTGCTGGGCCGACACGGTTACAGCAGGACGTTGCAACGGGGACCGTTCCTGATCGCCTCCTCACTGGTCTTACCTGGGCGACCCTTGGGGCTCCGGACGACCGATCCGTTGTCTTGTGGGGCAGACTTGAGGAGGCAGAACACGCCCTGGTAAGGCTCCTAGACGCTCTTCCGGCAGCGGCCCGCTGGAGGTTCGCCTTGCGCACACGCGGACGGGCTCGTCTGGGAGACGCCAATTACGACGTTCAGATCGCCACGCGTCTCAGCGGGAGATCTGCCGGCACGGACTCCAAGGTCTTGGACCTTCGAAGACCGACCGAGTTGAACGCACCGCGATGGACTCAGCTAACAGCTGATTCGGAGGCTGGCAAGAAGCTGAGGCGGTTTCTCGAAGATTTCAGCGATGACCAGGTGCAGAGTCGTTCTGACGTTCGAGGGCTGCTCGACGTCTGGACAGCCCTGAAACCACCGGATCCGGAACAAGCATCGCGGACGCTGATCGCGAAGTTCCAGGACCGAGAGGCCCTCGCGAATCTGAAGGCCGCACTATTTGGGAACGCCGATCGATACAAGACGATCTGGCGCGTGCCGGAGGCGGATCGCCTGGGCACGGTTGTGAGCCATCCCGATCAGTTCGATTGGGATGCGCTCGAAGTCGAGGATCGACTCCCAAAGCTCCTGGCGCCGCAGCCGGAAGCAGCACTTCGCCTCGCCGCGCAAGTGTTTTCGAGCGGCCGGTCGGAGCAAAATGATGTGTCAGTGCTCGATCCGTTCGCGAACGCTGTCCGACCTGCGGATGTGCCGCTGGCGGTGAAGCACAGAGGTCTGCTGCTCCACGTCCTCCAACTAAACCCGCAGCTGCTCGAGCACTCCGCGTCTTGGGCCAAGCTACCGATCGATATTGCGATCGCTGCGCTGACGGACCTACCGGAAACGGCCGACTCAGGCTCTATCGCACAGGCGCCGCTCAAAGCGGACCGCCACGATGCCTGGAGCGCAATCCTTCGAGCTGGCCGCCTGGAAACCGCGAGCTTTGTCACAAGCGCCCTGCGAGACGATGCCACCGAGGCGCTGCTGAAGGAGATCGAGGACGCTGATCCGGGGGCGCTCGGTAAGTGGCTCGCGGATGCTCAGATCGAAGCGGCGGAAGCAGTCAAGCTGGCCAGCACGCTCACTAATGAAACGTTACGAGGGCGACCTGCCGAGCGATGGCTGGATGCCGGGGCAGAACTCCATTTGACCTTTACCGCGGAGCAGACAGAGGCGTCCGTCAGCCTGCTCGTGCTTGCGTTTGGTGAGCCCGGCAACTCCTCGGACCAGTTGCTTCGCGAGACCTTCGCGCCGGTCCATAGGGCCCTGGTCGAAAAGCGACTCTCGCAGGCCGCGCGAGCGCGACTGGATTGTGTCCTGCCACGTTCGGATAAGAACGGTCGCCCACGTCGGCTCCGAAAGGCGTTGGTGGAACGGGCCGAGGCGGCCGCTTGGACGGAGCCCGAGGTTGCATACGCGATTGAGGGGGCGGGGGCCGGTGGCGAACCGTTGACCGAGCTCGTGCCGAAGAAAGACCCGATTCGGCGACTACTTGAGGCGATAAACCGCGCAGCCGACGTCCTGCGATAACCGGCAAGTTGCGTCGACGGGATCCCTGGTGCGTAATCGAGGGCAGGAAGGCCGCAGCTATGGGCAGCGCATCCGCCCGGACTTGGCTCTAGCG
>JBGTHI010000540.1:0-2005 GCA_041746295.1 Myxococcaceae bacterium | reverse complement strand
TGCTCTACCTGGGATTCGATGAGCATGCGAGCTTGCACGAACGTATGGGCGATTCGCTGGAGGCCTGGGGGCTTCATATTCCCGGTTTTCACGACGTCGACGGGATTGTTTTGTTGGCATTCGGTTTGGTTGGGCTTCTGGTCTCCATCGCCTATCGACGCGAGCTTCGCGCTCATCCGAAGGTCCTTATCCTCTTACTACTCGGTGCCGCCACCACGGTGGTTGCGTTTGGTCTGGATGACTTTGGGTCGAATCGCGGGCTGTCAGGAGAAGCAGAAGAACGTCTTGAGTGGGTGGCATCGATGCTTTTTCTGAGCGCCTTCGCTCTCCGACTGTGGGAGCCTTTCATGGCGCAGAAGCTGCTGTTTTGCAGGGCGAGCCTGTTACGTCAACTGTCTAGCGGTCGTTGCCGGGCCGTGATGAGACTGGGAGTGGAGTCGCTGTCGAAATAGGTTCCGAACCTGAGCGGAACAGTCGTGGAGGGACCGGCGGGCGTTCGATCTGGCGCTGGAGGAGCTTGAGGACCGGCTGCGCTGGCGGGACTGCACCACAACCTGCTCCGTGAGTTGCCGCTGCGAATGGAAGCATTGCGGTGTCGATGGGGAAGTGTCGGAGCTTCCCGGACCCGCAAAGGCAGACGTGAAGCTGGCGAAGAAGTTTCTCCAGTGAGGCTAAGGGCATCCATTTCTCCACGAAGCAGACGTGGGAGTGAGCCTGCAACCGTTCTGTGACTACAAAGAACGCTTTGATGTCAATCGCCGGGGTGATGCCCATGTTGGTCGCCACGGTGATGCCCACCCCAACGGCGTTGAAGTGGGCTACTGCATAGGCGTCTCCGAGGGTGGCCTTGGTGCGAGCCTGGCGCGGTAGCTCGGTCCTTCGATGACCAGTTGATGGGCGCCGTTGGCGAGCCGGTCCAGTGCGCTGTTGGCGAGGATCGGGTCAGCGAAGAGACCAACCCATTCCGAGACGTCGCGGTTACTGGTGACGATGAAGGATGAGCGGCGGTGGCGCTCGATGATCAGCGCGTAGAGGTCTTCGGACTGTTGCTGGCTGAGGCGGTGAAGGCCGAAGTCGTCCATCACGAGCAGGTCGGGGGCGAGATAGCGGCGGAAGGTAGCCTCGAAGCTGTGGTCGGCGCGGGCCTGGCCGAGCTCCCTCAGCAGGAGGTCAGCACGCCGGAAGAGGACGGAGTGACTGGCACGCGTAGCAGCGGCGCCGAGCGCCTGGGCGAGGAAGGTCTTACCGACACCGACCGGTCCAATGAGGAGGACGTGCTCCTTCTTCTGCAGGAATTGAAGCGAGAAGAGTTCGTTGAGATGGCGACGATCGACCTGGATCGGCGTCGCCCAGTCGAAACCTTCGAGCGTGACCCGCTCCTCGAAGCCTGCCTGGATAAGCCTGCGTTCGAGAGCGAGGTTGTCTCTGCGCTGGACCTCGTCGGCGAGGATGAGCGTCAGGAAGGCGGCGTAGTCGAGCTTCTGAGCACGGGCGAGGGCAAGCCGGTCGGGCAGGGTTGGCAGCGTCTTGCCGAGCTTTAAGCGACGGAGAAGCACGACGAGGTCAGGTTCGAGGCTCATCCCGTGGCCTCGCGGAGACTGTGGTCGAAGGCAGTCGCCGGCCGCGCGAAGCGGCTGCCCAGCGGAGGAGCGACCTCCTCGACCGGTCGCTCTTCGACATCGAGCGCGCGCAGGAGAATGCGATGCAGGCGGCGGACATCGACGAGGTCGAAGGCGAGAGCACGTTCGCAGGCGGCGTCCAGCCGGGCGGCGGTGTACTTCTCTCCCAGTGAGAGGAGCTTCTGGCCCTGCCGCATCTTTGCCCAGGGGAGCGGGCCCTCGAAGAGCTTCGTGGCGAAGGCCTCGACGTTCGGACCGAGCTCGGTTGCCTTGCGCACAATGCGGTCGGGAGCACGCAGCGCGTAGGCGGTCTTCTCCTGGGGATAGTCCTCGGAGTCCGTGGCGCGCCCACCCCGCAGCTGACGAGGGTGGACCTTCACCAGTTC
>JBGTHI010000539.1:0-5880 GCA_041746295.1 Myxococcaceae bacterium | reverse complement strand
TCTTCTACCGACCGAGAACTGCTCGCGCAACTCCGTACGCCGGGCTTGGCAATCGGCGGACAGAGGCGTAGGACGCAAGCCACACGCCCCGGCCAACCGCACCGGAGGGACACATGCGCATCGCCCTGGCCGCCGACCACGCCGGCTTCGCGCTGAAGGAACGGATCAAGATCGAGCTGGCCGCGGGAGGCGTGGCGGTGATCGATCTCGGCGCCGACAGCGACGCCCCGGTGGACTATCCGGACTATGCCGAGCGGGTGGGCGCGGCGATCTCGCGGGGCGAGGTGGATCGCGCAGTCATCGTCTGCGGCAGCGGCGTTGGCGTCTCGGTCGCGGCCAACAAGCACCCCGGGGTGCGGGCCGGGCTCTGCCATGATCACTACTCGGCACACCAAGGGGTCGAGCATGACGACATGAACGTGCTCTGTCTGGGGGCCCGGGTGGTGGGGCCATCGCTGGCCCTGGAGCTGGTGGAGACCTTCCTCTCAGCGAAGCTTAGCCCCGAGGAGCGGCACCGGCGCCGCATCGCCAAGGTGCGGGCGATCGAAGCCCGTTACCTGCGAACGCCGTAACGGTTTAGCTCTGCTTTAGATAGGAGTTGTATGAAAGAGGACATCCGCCTAAGGTCCGTCATCTTTCATCGAAAAGTGAGGGGACTCCGTGAACGCATGGCGAGCACAAGGTAGGCGATGGTTACTGAGCGGTTGGGTGTTGCTGGTCTCTGGATGTTCAGGAGGACTCGAAGATCCGGCGCCCTCTGTGGCGGACGAGTCGTTGGAGCTCGATGCGCAGAGCTTAGTCCAGGCGAAGCAGACAATCGATTTACGGCGCTCATTGGCAGTGACCGACAAGACCATTCTGGCCCGGTTCCCGCTCAAGCGCGTCTTCGATCAATTGGTGGGTCAAAGTGGGGTCAGCGGCGTTACCTCGGTCCAGCTCTTCCACCAATGGTGGGACACGCAGAATGCAGTTCCTGGCCTGGGCTTGGGCGCGCATTGCAATGATTCGGTAGATGCGGCGGGCAACCCTATCTTCAACAGTTATCCCTACGCTTGCCGTCCCACCGAAGGAGCTCAGGCGGCAACGGATCCCTTCTCGAGCCCGGAGACGAATCCGGACGCCTACGAGCCGATCGGGCTTTTTAACCGCTTTGATTTAGCACCCCAGTCAGGGGCAAATTGCGGAGAGCACCGGATTGTCTATGCCAAGCGATCCGGCATCGGTGACGCCTTTCAAAGAAACCTGGTCATCTTCGAGGCGGTGCTCCCGAACCCCCGCCCAGACAAGCAGATTCTGGGCTGTAAAGAAATCGTAAAGTTTTGGGCGAACCTCTCTCTCGAGAAAGACATCGACAAGCGCGCGGCGGCTCTGGAGGATTTCTATTTCTTGGGTCTTCCCGGTTCGGGAGGGGGGCCGGTCGTTCATGTCTCTAACTACGGAGATAACGCGCTCGGAGCCGGCCAAATCCGAACCAACCAATTTACCAATCCGGCGGGTGCAATTTCTCCTCAAGTCTCCTGGGTGCTTCGGGAGTTTAAGCTCCTTCGCAGCTGCGTCGGGGGGGCCTGTAGCGCCTTGCGCTTCGTTCCGGCCACGGTGAAGGTCAATCCCTTTGGTGGCCTCTTCTCGCCTTCGGCTATCGACCCGGCTTCTCCGGCCTTCCACCCCAATGCGCAGCCATTTCAGCAGGGGTTCCCGGAAGCCATCGCCGATTTCGCGGGCGATGACTTGAACCGCTTCCAGTACAGCCCTTCAGACGTGATGAACACGGGGCAGAGTTTGGCTTCGGGCAGTTCTGAGAACAACTACGTAGGTCAGTTGGGGGTTGCGCCGAGCGCCTTTCGCAGCGCTATCCAGACCCAGCTGACCACATTGGGGAGCACCCTCACCCCGGATCACGTCGCTCGTCGTGTGCAGGCCCTATCTTGCGCCGGTTGCCACCGCTTGAACAATGCGGCCCCGAACAACGACCTGGGCAATGGAGTGGTGTGGCCGGCGTCGCAAGGCTTCACCCATGTCTCCGAGCGCGACACCGAGATGGGGCCGGACGGCTCGGTGCGATTCCGCATCTCCGATGCCCTCACCAACGTCTTCTTGCCGCACCGGAAAGCGCTCATCGAGCTATTCATCAACGAGAAACCTCTTCCGAACAAGCATCCTGAAAAATCCATCGGAGAAGGGTCGTCTACTCATTGACGAATTGCTCTGACGGGAGGGGCTATGCGACGACTCAGGAAGTGGGCCATCGCATAGCCCTAAGCGCAGCAGTGCAGTAAGAGCCATCTGTTGAATTGGCCTGTTGCGGGGTCCACCTGCCGCGTTGGGGTCCCCCTGGCGTGCTCACGTACATCTTTGTACGCTCCGCGCGGTACGCTCCGCGCGCCAGGTTCCACCCCGCCTTGCATCTGGACCTCCTCACGACGTCCAATTCAAGGCTCTAAGCCCGTTGCACATCTGTCCCGGCGGCGGTATCGCGAATCCAATAGGAGACGCGATGCAGCTGGGAATGGTCGGCTTGGGCAGGATGGGCGCCAACATGGTTCGCCGCCTCGTGAAGGGCAGCCACCGCTGCGTGGTTCATGATCACAATCCGGAGAGCGCCAGGACGCTGGCGGCCGAGGGGAATGGCACGATCGTCGCGGCCTCCTCGCTGGATGATCTGATCGGCAAGCTGGAGAAGCCCCGCGCGGTCTGGGTGATGGTCCCCGCGGGCGGCCCCACCGAGGAGACCGTCTCGGCGCTGAGCCAGAAGCTGGAGGGCGGCGATGCGATCATCGATGGCGGAAACTCCTACTTCAAGGACGACGTCCGGCGCGCCAGATCCGCGGCGGAGCGCAAGGTGGACTACCTGGATGCCGGCACCAGCGGCGGGGTCTGGGGTCTGGAGCGCGGCTACTGCCTGATGGTCGGCGGCACACCGGCGGCGTTCGCGCGGCTGGAGCCGATCTTCAAGACCCTCTCGCCCGGAAAGAGCGATATTCCCCGTACGCCGGAACGCAAGGGCGAAGTAACGACCGCGGAGCAGGGCTACCTTCACTGTGGCCCGGTCGGCTCCGGCCATTTCGTGAAGATGATCCACAACGGCATCGAGTACGGGTTGATGCAGGCCTACGCGGAGGGGTTCGACATCTTGCGGAACGCCGGCGGCGAAGCGCTGGCACCCGAGCACCGCTTCAATCTGGATCTGGCTGGAATCGCCGAGCTCTGGCGGCGAGGTAGCGTGGTCTCCTCTTGGCTGCTGGACCTGACCGCGCAGGCCCTCCACGAGGACGGCGCCCTCAAGGGTTACTCCGGCTTCGTCCAGGATTCCGGCGAGGGGAGATGGACCATCCAAGCGGCGCTGGAGGAGGCGGTGCCGGCCGACGTGCTCTCCGCCGCGCTCTACACTCGCTTCCGGTCTCGGCAGGAGCACACCTTCGCCGAGAAGATCCTCTCGGCGATGCGCAAGATGTTCGGGGGTCACGTGGAGCCCAAGCATGGCTGAGTCACTCCTGCATCTTCACCCCTCCGCCCCGAAGATCTCGCCTTGTACCATGGTCGTCTTCGGCGCCGCGGGAGACCTCTCGAGGCGAAAGCTCTATCCGGCGCTCTGCAACTTGAGGTCGTACGGGGTGATTCCCGACGGTTTCGCGGTGATCGGCGTGGGCCGCCGTGACTACAGCGACGAGGCCTACCGCGCCGAAGTGGCCAAGGGCCTAAGCGAGTTCGTCCACGACTCCGGTTCCAAGCCCGGCTGCGAGCGCGAGGTCCTCAAACAGACCTTCTTCAGCGCGGGCGACTTCGACAGTCTGGCCACCTACCAGAAGTTGAAGGCCAAGCTGGAAGAGGTCAGCGGCAAGTGCGGCACCGGCGCCAACGTGATCTTCTATCTCGCCACGCCGCCCGAGGCGTTCTCGGTGATCGTGGAGAGGCTGGGCGCGGCCGGCCTCACCCGACAGAGTGAGAGGGGCTGGAGGCGGGTGGTGATTGAGAAGCCCTTTGGGCGGGATCTCGCCTCTGCCCAGGCGCTCAACCGGGCGATTCGCTCCATGCTGGACGAAGAGCAGATCTACCGGATCGATCACTACCTGGGAAAAGAGACGGTTCAGAATCTGCTCGCCGTCCGCTTCGCCAACGGTGTCTTCGAGCCGACCTGGAACCGCCACTACGTGGACCACGTGCAGATCTCGGTGGCGGAGACCCTGGCCGTAGAGGGCCGCGGCAAGTACTACGACAGCGCCGGGGTCCTGCGGGACATGATGCAAAACCACATGTTTCAGCTGATGGCGCTGCTGGCGATGGAGCCCCCCTCCAGCCTGGGCGCCGAGGCGGTGCGGAACGAGAAGGTGAAGGTCTTTGAGGCGATCCGTCCCTTTACCCCCGAAGAGGTCGACGCCCATGCCGTGCGTGGCCAGTACGGCGGCTACCGGGACGAGCCGGATGTGGCGCGGGACTCCATGACCGAGACCTTCGCGGCGCTGAAGCTGCAAATCAACAACTGGCGTTGGGCGGACGTGCCGTTCTTCCTTCGCTCCGGGAAGCGCCTGGCCCGGCGCGAGACCGAGATCGTGATCCAGTATCGGTGCCCGCCGCTCTCGCTCTTTCCGGAGGACGCCGCGCACCAGGTGGAGTCCAATCGACTGGTAATCCGGATCCAGCCGGATGAAGGGATTGCCCTGCACGTGAAGGCCAAGGTTCCGGGTCCCACTCTGAACCTGGCTACCGTGCGACTGGACTTCAGCTACCGCGACTTCGGTCACCTTCCGGAGACCACCGGCTACGAGCAGCTCCTTTACGACTGCATGGATGGAGACTCCTCGCTGTTCCACCGCGAGGACATGGTGGAAGCGGCTTGGCGGATCGCCACCCCCATTCTGGACCGTTGGGCTTCGCGCGGCGACGCGGCACTGCCGATCTACGCACCGGGCAGCTGGGGCCCTCAAGAGGCGGACCGCTTGATCGTCCGCGAGGGCAGGAGCTGGAGCCATCACCATGGATAGGCCCATCGACCTGCGTGTTTCACCGAGTCCGGACGCGCTGGCGAGAGAGGCTGGAGAGTTTCTGGTTACCCAAGCGCGCCGGGCGGTGGCGGCGCAGGGAAGGTGGACCGTGGCGCTCTCCGGCGGCTCGACCCCGGAGCGGCTTTTTCATTACTTGCGCGAGCCTTCGGTGCGGCACCGGATGCCCTGGGACAAGGTCCACCTCTTCTGGGGGGACGAGCGTCACGTCCCACCAGGCCACGCCGATAGCAACTACCGGATGACTCGCCAGGCGCTGGGACCGGACGTTCGGATCCCGGAGGCGAACATCCACCGCATTCCCGCCGAGCACGCCGAGGCCGAGATGGCCGCCGAGCAGTATGAGGCAAGCCTTAGGGCTTTCTTTGGCGAGGCTTCGTTTCCGCGGTTCGACCTGATGCTGCTGGGCCTGGGACCGGACGGCCACACCGCGTCGCTCTTTCCCGGCAGCGATGCTGTTTTGGAATCGGAGCGGTGGGTGATTGCGCCCTACGTTCCCAAGCTCTCCACCTACCGGATCTCGCTGACGATGCCGGTCATCAATGCCTCCAGCCTGCTCCTGTTCCTGGTGGCTGGGAGCGCCAAGGCGCCGGCGGTGAAGGCGGTCCTGGAGGAGCCGAAGGATCCGGTCCGGCTTCCGGCCCAGGCCGTCGCGCCGACCCAAGGCCGCGTCATCTGGTGGTTGGACCGGGCGGCGGCACAGGACCTTCCCTCCACGAGAGAGCAGGCCCCTTCTCCATAGGAAGCTCGGCAGGAATCTCGGAACGCGAGAATCCAGGCGGGGAAACAACCGCGACAAAGGCCATCCGAGAATCAGGGGCATGTCCATCAACGCCCCTTCGCGCGCGGCACCCCGGCCGGTCCCGCCGGCGGTCCCGGCCGC
>JBGTHI010000538.1:0-4405 GCA_041746295.1 Myxococcaceae bacterium | reverse complement strand
ACCGCAACCGCTTCGTCCGCACCAGCGGCCAGGCGCAGCGGACCTCGTGAACTCCGAGCTCTCCGCGCCCTTCTGGTCTCGCCTCGTACCTTAACCTGACTCATGGCCCATCCCATCCCGACTCGTCAGACAGCACGCTCTGGAGACGCGGCGCCCGCGGGGGTTTGTCGGAGAACCCGTACCGGAATATGAGATAGCAGTCGCCGACCCCGAACTCGTCGGCGACCCAGTGGGCGTACTTGCCGTTGGTGAGCATCGAGCCGAACGGATGCATCACCACACCGTGACGGGTCATCTCCAGCCAGAACTTCATCATCAGGCGGCCGGCGGCGAACAGCTCGTCGTAAGAGCGATACTTGCCGTTGAGGAGGCCGACGTGCTGCGTCCCGGTCATCGTCTGCAAATAACGATGAATGGCGAAGTCTTTCAGACCGGGAATGGTGAAGGCGTGAGGAACCGCAAACCCGGCCTTCATCTCCCAGGTCGGCTGCACCATCGGTTCACGCCAGAGGCCATCGCCGAACTCGGGGGTCTTCCCGTAGCGGTACCACCGCTGGATCTCCTTCCGCTCCTCGCGAATCAACAGATTGGCGAGAATGGCGAGGGCGTTCTGGTGCAGAACGTGATCGACCCGTTCCTGCGAGCCGGCCTGACTCGGGTCGACCGAAATGAAGTCGTGCCCCCCGACCCGCGCCACACGTTCGAGCTCGGCGATCACGTCGGTCCCGACCGCTCGGCCGTCATAGGGCAGGCGCGAGGTCTGACGCTTCTGGATCAGCGCCGGCCATTCGGGCTCGGCCCCGTGCGTCCTGACGATCCGCGCGGTGCCAACCACCACCGGTTCGGAGTGGGCGGAAAGCTTCGCGGGATCGATGCCCGATGCGGGATCCACCCGGAGGTCGATCCCAATGCCTCGGGCACCCAACTCCATCGTCTCGGCGAAGATACCGGCGGTAGCCGCCATATAGAGGTTGCCGTGGTCCTCTTTGGGGAGAAGCCTGTCCGGCATCAACAGAATGTGCGCTTCGGTGGCGGAGTACGGCGCGATTCGGAACGGCTGGGTGTTGTGCGGCGATGGCGTCCGGCGGGCGATCTCAGCGATCGCGTTCCAATCCTGATAGGGGCTCGATCGACGGGCCCCCCCTCCTGCCCTGGCGACCGACGACGCCGGCCTCGCGCCAGCGTTCCGTTCCGCGCCTCCTCGATGCCTAGTCCAAATCCGCAAAGCCGTCCCCCTGATGATCCGCGAGGTTGTCGGGACGCCACGGTGGAAAGTTGAGGACTTGAGCGGATCGAAGCTTATCGGCACGTTCGCCGTGGCTTACCAGCGGCCCTCGTTCTCTTACATCTCGAGCCGAGCCGCATCCCAGCATCGCCTTTACGATGTCTGGGATGCCCGAGGAGGTTATGGATCGGGTCGCGTCCGGGCCTGAGGTACGGCTCGCGGACGTTCTTAAACCGTCCTCGCGCTCGGTCTGCGAGACAGAATGAATGGATCATGGCAGCGAGAGCATGAGCGGAGTGGACGGCGTCGCTGGCAAGGCGTTGGACGTGGAATCGGTCGAAGACCTTCTGGGCTTGTGGCGCACTCTCGTCCACGGCCGAGATGAATGCAGCGCTCATGTCCATCGTGATGTGGGTCAGCTTCTTCGTGCGCTCTGGCCCCAGCTCCGCAAAGAACTTCTTGAGCGTGTCCGCGCTCTTGCCCTCGCTTATCCAGACCACCCGCTTCTTGACGTGATCCACCACGACGGTGACGTAGTTGCGGGCGAATCCAGCGAATCTCTCAAACGAAGGTGGTAGTTTGCACGGCCGGTAAGTCCGCAGCCGCGCTCTTGGAGTCACTCATGAGTGTACGGATGCGGAAATGGACCAACCTCAAGACGGGGAAGGTCACGGAGTCCTGGCAGGTGGATTTCATCTTCGAGCACCCGGATGGTCGTCGCGAGCGAGTCGTAAAGGTCTCGAGACGTTCCCCGATCCGATCTCTCTTTGGTCCCATCCGATGCCGGCTGATTCCAGGTCATTCCGGAGGGTGACAGGCACATGAACAGGCACACGACTGTTGGCTGCTTCCACGCACCCCAGGCACCCGCTCAACAATCAGGGCTGAGCCTCGCAGCGGCCTGCAGCTTTCGGGAAACCCGGGGCGGTTAACGTGCCCGCCCCATCCCTCATCAGGTCTCGTGAGCCAACAGCCCCTTTCGAGAAGGAATGGGGCTCGCCTGGAAATCGGCGATCTCCTTCCACATCACGGGCGGGTTGGAATACATGGGGAAATGACCACAGTCGGGAATCGCTGACAGGCGCACGCCCTTGGATTGGATGTGGCTCAGATATGAGAGCGCTGCGTTCTGGTCGCCGTACATGAACATTCTGGGGCACGACAGGTTGAGAAACCTGTCCATCAGATCGCCGCTGTCGGTCAGTTCGACTATGGACTCGAAGATCCCCCTGACCGCGCCGGGACGAACCTTGTGACGCAGGCTGGCCGCATACAGGGCGCAGGAATAACCTGGTGCTTGGTGGGTTCGTTCGATGAGGTCGTCCAGGAACCGCTCGGAATCAGCGTGGGGATACTGGGTGATTTGCCGGCTGAGGAAGCAATCCTCCGGCGCGAGATTTCCTTCGATGTTGACGAAGCTGAGCACCCTGTCAGGGTGCTTGTGCGCGAGCATCAGCGCGGTCAGCCCGCCCATGGAATGGCCGACTAAGTGGAACCGGGCAAAGCCGATGCTTTGAAGCACCGCCCATGCTGTTTCCGACAGGAAGGGAATCGAGATCCCCGACAGGTCCGAACAGCGGGTCTCTCCAAAGCCGGGCGCATCGTACGCCAGGAAGGGACGGCCCTCGAATGCCGCGTAGTGAACAACGTCGGCGTAGTCCTCCTTGGTGCAGCCAAAGCCGTGAAGGAAGACGATTGGCTCAAGCGCGCCGTCGCGGTGGATGGCCGCCACTTTCAAGCCAACGCCCTTCACGTCGACCGAGAACACGGACCTAAGTGGCTCTTTGACCATGGACGTGCTCGTTTACCCTGCGTCCCTCGACTTGCCCAGGGCGAGCGCCCGGTCCTCCATGCTCTACAGCCCCGTCCAACCGATCGGCTCCGGCGATCCAGGCGGCCTGCCGCATGACTGCGGTGACGAAGTCATTCTGGACGGTGAGCACGGCGCGGATCGGCAACTCCGGTGTTCGGATACGGCACCGATAGCTATTCTTCCTATGCTTTCCGACTCGCCGTAATCGACCGATGAAAGGACCAAGGCCTGTTCGACGAAGCGCTCCACGTCCTACGGCATTAGCCTCGTGGGCCCTGGGACGCACGTCTTCCCTTGGGTGGTACGGCGAAACGTTACGTCGCGGCGCCGCCTGCAGCGGGCTTGAGTGCGAGGTAAGCCTCGATCTCGGCGAAGAGTTCGGCCGCCTCGTCGTCTGTGTCAACGTGGCGGGCCAGCTGGGTCGCCTCTAGGACCCGCCGCGTCAGCTCCACCTCGAACGCAACGCGCGACGCGTCCCAATTTAGAGGGCCGGCGATCAACGGCGCGACTTCGGCCGCTGCCTCGTTGAGCCGCTTCTCGCTGGCGTCGACGTCGATGTGGGTGTGCCGAGTCAGGACGTCTTCCAAGCTGAGCGCGCCCCCATGGCTGGCCGCGTAGTAGGCCTCGGCGCGAAGGTGGCGGGGGGCGGCCTCCAGAGGCTCTCCCAACCTGAGGCTTGGGTCGGCCGACTCGATCAAATCAACGACCTCTTCGGCCAGGCTGCCATGGCGGGCGATCAAGAGATCCACCCACTGGGGATCGATCCCGGCCCTCCCGGCCAGCTCTTCGCGCCGGACCTTGGTCTGTTCGAGCAGCGCGCCACCCAAAAGCCGATGGTCCTCGCTTTCCGAAGGCTTGCCGCGGCCGAGGGACGCCACCACCCAGTCGACAGCCTCTTCCCCCATCAGCCGGAGGATGGTCAGCTTTCCTCCGGCCACGTTGAGGAGCCCCCTGGGCGCCTCTCTTATCACATGTTTCCTGCTGCTTCGGGCGGGGTCACCGCTCCCATCCCAGACCAGGGGCCTGTCCGCAGCGTAGGTCTTGAGGATGTCGTCATGGGTGAGCGGTCTCGCCAGATACTGGTTGGCTAGCTGGAGGATCTCCTCCACCGTGGGCCGAGTGGCCACCGGGCGCATGCGATGGGCCGGATCAGAGGGGTAGTCGGTAGTTCCGACCACCCAGGGTCTAAGAGGCCTGACCACCGGAGGCTCTCCATCGGCCCCGGCATCGGATGTTTCCTTTGATTCGAACAGTCTGTCGCCGGCCGGAACGATGAAGAGGACGCTCTTCCCCGTATCGATGACCAGGCCGGTCCTGAAGTCAATGCTGCCCTCATCCACCACCAGGTTAACGCCCTTGGAGGTGCG
>JBGTHI010000537.1:0-3966 GCA_041746295.1 Myxococcaceae bacterium | reverse complement strand
CGAACGGATCGCCCAGCGGAGCGTGCGGACGGCGCGGGTCACGTTGGATGTGGGACCGGGGACCTTCATGCCCGTGCGGGAGGAAAACCTGGAAGCCCACCGGATGCATACCGAGCGGTACCGGGTGCCGGAGTCGACGGCCCGCGAGGTGATAGCGGCCAGAGCGGAAGGTCGCCGGATCGTCGCGGTGGGGACCACGGTGGTGCGCACCCTAGAATCGGCGTGCGACCCGGAAACAGGTGCGCTGCATGTAGGGATGGGCGAGAGTCGGCTCTTCATCCGGTCGGGCTTCAGGTTTCGTCTGGTCGACGCCCTGCTGACCAATTTTCATCTGCCACGGTCGACGCTGTTGATGCTGGTCAGCGCCTTCCTGGGATTCGAGCGAACGCGGGCTGCGTACTTTCACGCCGTGGAGGAACGATACCGGTTTTTCAGCTACGGCGACGCGATGTGGATCAGCGAATGAGCAAGGGAGAGGTGAGGTTGGCAGGTTCGGCAGGTTCGGAACGAGGAGATTTGAGGGTGAAGCCCGGGCTCGTCCGGTTTGAGCTGTTGGCCGAAGACCCGGATACCCGCGCTCGGCGTGGCCGGCTTCATACGCCCCACGGGGTGGTGGAGACGCCGGTCTTCATGCCCGTCGGCACGGCGGGCAGCGTGAAGGCGGTGGGGCCGGACGATCTGCGCGCGTTGAACGCGGAAATCATCCTGGGCAACACCTACCACCTGATGCTTCGGCCGGGCGAAGGGCTCGTCTCGCAGCTTGGAGGATTGCACCGCTTCATCTCCTGGGAGCGGCCGATGCTCACCGACAGCGGTGGGTTCCAGGTCTTCAGCCTTGAGGGCAAGCGGAAGATCACCGAGGAGGGGGTGGCCTTTCAGTCTCACTTGGACGGCGCTCGGCACATGCTTTCCCCCGAGCGGTCGATCGAGAGCCAGGAGCTTCTGGGGGCCGACATCATCATGGCCTTCGACGAGTGTCCGCCGGCGCTCTCCGAACGGTCCTACTTCGAGGCGTCCCTGGCGCGGACCACCCGCTGGCTGAAGCGGTGCGAGCAGGCCTGGAGCCGGCAGCGCTCGTCGCTCTTCGGGATTGTGCAGGGCGGCCTGAGCCTCGGGCTTCGGCGGCGCCACATGGAGGAGGTCTGCGCATTCGATCTGCCCGGCTTCGCTCTCGGCGGCTACTCGGTAGGAGAGACGCCGGGCGCGATGCACGAGAGCGTCTCCGAAGTTGCGCCGCTGATGCCGCGCGAAAAGCCGAGATACCTGATGGGTGTGGGGACGCCGCTAGATCTCTTGACCTGTGTGGGGAGCGGGATCGACATGTTCGACTGCGTGCTACCCACGCGCTGCGCGCGGAACGGGCTGCTCTTCACCTCCGAAGGCCGGCTCCCGATCAAGAATGCCGCCTATGCGCGGGACGAGCGGCCGGCCGATCCGGCTTGCGACTGCTACACCTGCCGGAGCTTCAGCCGCGCCTACCTGCGCCACCTCTTCGCCGCCAAGGAGATCTTGGCGATGCGGCTCAACTCGATCCACAATCTCCGGTACTTCAGCTCGCTCATGGCGGGAGCACGCTCCGCGATCGAGGAGGGGCGCTACGCCCGCTACCTCGCCGACCAGCGCTTGCTGGCTCCGTAGGCCGCTGCTAAGAACGGCGCCGACTTTTCCAACGAGGATCTCATGATGAACGGACTGGCGGTTTGGGCTCAGGCGGCGGCGCCTGTGGGTGGCGGGATCAGCACGCTGGTCTTCATGGGTCTGCTGTTCGCGGTGATGTACTTCGTGATGATCCGGCCGCAGCAAAAGCAGCTTCGCGAGCACCGCACTCTGCTTGCCGCCCTCAAGAAGGGCGATGATGTCGTCACCCAGGGGGGGGTGCTGGGGAAGATCTACGCCATCACCGACAAGGTGGTGACGCTGGAGATCGCCAATGGGGTGCGGATCCGGGTGCTGAAGAGCTCGATTCAGGCCAAGGGTTCGGCTGCGGAAGAGAGCGCGGCCGCGGCGGCGCTGAAGGTGGAGGAGAAGAAGGCGAGTACGCCGCACAAAGAGGACAAGTGATGGAACGCGCCTGGTGGTGGAAGCTTGCCCTGGTTCTCGCCGTCACCCTCGGAGCTGCCTGGTTCCTGATCCCCAGCTTCTATTCGTTCTTCGTACTGCCAAAGGAGCAGCGCAACGACATCAAGGCACTGGAGTCTCGGCTTCCCCGCTGGGCACCGGATGCGAAGTATCGGCTGAACCTGGGACTGGATCTCCAGGGCGGCATCCACATGGTGATGCGGGTGGACACCCAGACCGCCCTGGAGAAGCGAACCGAGCGGCGAGGGCTGCAGATCCAGAACGCGTTGCGGGACCGCAAGCTGGGTGAGGTCCAGGTGGCCAGCGACCCGGAGCGGCTACAGCTCACCCTGACCGCAGCCGACTCGGCGGCCATGGACGCGATAGAAAAGGAGGTTCTCGCGTCTTTCCAGGACTTCACCAGGATGGGACGGGACGGGCAGAAGCTGACCATCGCGATCAAGGACACGCAGGTGAACCGCTTCCGAGACGAGGCGGTTGACCAGGCAATGCTGGTCATTCGCCGCCGGATCGACAAATGGGGCGTGGCCGAGGCGGAGATCCGCAAGCGGGGCAGCGACTCGATTCAGATCTCCCTCCCGGGCTACCAGGATCCGGAGAAGGCCAAGGAGCTGATCGGCACCACCGCACAGCTCGAGTTCCGGCTGGTAGACAGCCAGTCCACCTTCTTTCGCGACCACCTCCGCAAGAACCCGCCTCCGCCCGAGTCCGGCATCGCGCTGAAGGACAGCTCCGGCTTCCCACAGCTGGTGGGGCCCGCCCGGGATGGGCTGCTGGGCTACCTGAAGGGAGCGGTTCCGGCGGACCGCGACCTGTTATTGGAGTGCATCGGCGGCTCGAACCAGAAGGGTCAGTGCAGCTCCTACGAGACCTATCTGGTGGAGAAGGGTGCCCCGGTCTCCGGAGATAGCCTGGCGGGCGCGGAGGCGAGCGTCGGCCAGATGAATCAGCCCGAGGTGAATATCTCGTTCGATCCGCAGGGCTCGCGCGACTTCGAGAAGCTGACCGAGGCAGCGGTGGGGCGCTACATGGCGATCGTCCTGGACGACAACGTCCACTCCGCGCCGCGGATTAACGAGAAGATCCCGGGTGGCAGGGCCCGCATCACCATGGGCCGCGCCGGAACCAAGCCCTTCGATGAATGGCTCTCCGAGGCGCAGACTCTGGCGCTGGTGCTCAAGGCGGGTGCGCTGCCGGCGCCGGTGACCGCCGGTGAAATCCGGCAGGTCGGGGCGCTGCTCGGACCGGAGCTGGTGCGCAAGGGAAGCCTCTCGGCGCTGGTGGGCTTGGGCCTGGTCGCCCTGTTCATGGCGCTCTACTACAAGGGGACAGGCCTCATCGCCGACGTGGCGTTGATGCTGAACGGAGCGCTGATCCTGGCCTGCTTGGCTATTTTCAACGCCACGCTGACCCTTCCGGGCATTGCAGGCTTCGTGCTGACGCTGGGCATCGCCGTGGACGCCAACGTGCTGATCAACGAGCGGATCCGGGAAGAGCTGGCGCACGGCAAGAGCGCCAGGGCCTCGGTGGATCAGGGCTACGACCGGGCCTTTTGGACCATCTTCGACGCCCACGTCACTACGCTGATCGCCGGCTTCATCCTGTTCTACACCGGCACCGGTCCGGTTCGTGGCTTTGCCACGGCGCTGATCGTGGGGCTCATCGCCTCGATGTTCACCTCGATCGTGGTCACCCGGGTGATCACCACCTACTTCGTCCACGGGCGGAACGCCGCCACGGTGTCGGTCTAGGGGGTGTCCCTAATTGGCTGCGCGCCCGATCTCTGCGTCGCTGGCCCTCCCCAAATCCTCACGTACATCTTTGTACGCTCCGGTTCGGGGCCCCTCCATCTCCTTGATATCTGGCTGCTCGCTTTCAATTAGGGAC
>JBGTHI010000536.1:0-2541 GCA_041746295.1 Myxococcaceae bacterium | reverse complement strand
ACGAAGGCCGAGGATACTCGGCGGGATTGGGGAACCGGCTCGCGCGGCGGCGGAGCAGTAGCGGCCGAGCGAGACCGGCCCTGGGCCGGCCTCCTCCCTGCCGCACCGCGCCTCAGGAGGCTCCGAACTCTCTCGACCGCCATCCTCGCCACCCCTGCACCAAGCGAGGTATCGGTAGGATCAGGGAAAGGTTGCGAAAACCAGGCACAAACCCAGGACAACTAATTGCCCAAGTCAGTTTGAGTTCTTTTTAAGTGACCCCGACAGGAATCGAACCTGTGACCTACGGTTTAGGAAACCGCCGCTCTATCCAACTGAGCTACGGGGCCGGTCAATCGTTTAGGCTGTTTGGCCTTCCTACCGTATTCCGGCGCAGCGTTTGTAGGGAATCCGTATCGGGCTGGTATCGGAGTAGCACGAACAACCTCCTCACCGAAGAGCACCGGCGCCCCATACCGCGAGCAACGTCGCCAGCCCGATCATGAAGTCGCCGAGTCGCTGGGTACCGCAGCCCCTTTCCGCCCGCGGGTTCCCTCTCCTCCTATGAAAACTTGAGTCTTCAAGAGCCCGGTCTGGGCGTCTGTTCGAGGGTATCGAAGCACTGGGGGTGGACTAAAGGGAGCACCAGCCCTTGACCACCACCGGAGCCCCCATTGTCTTCAGGTGTCTTCACCCGCCTTGTCCATCGTTATCGCTTCCCGGATTTTCGGCCCGCGGAGGAGCGTAGAGCCGAGCGCAGAAGAAACCCGAGGACCGAGGCGGTCAGGCGACACGAGAGGGTCAATGCCGCTCAGACGGAGTACAGGGTGGCACTGGGTGAGGCCCGAAGAGACCCGTCCTGGGACAACCGGAAGCGCCTCTCCTCCGCCTACCGTCGGCTGATGCAGGAAACCCGCTCGCCCGATCAAAATCATCTGGATAACCCCCGAACGCCGCAAAGATCGAGGAGAGAGCGGCGGTGGGGACTGGACCTTCGAGCCGCACGTGGCGGAGGCGATCTTCACCCGCTGGTTGCAGGAGGAAGAGGGCATCCCGGTCTATTATGAGAACCGCCTACTCGGGGTGGATCTAGAGGGCGGTCGGATCACCCAGCTGGTCTCGGAGCAAGGGAACATCTTCCGCGGTCAGATTTTTATCGATGCCGGTTACGAAGGCGACCTCTCACGGCTGGCGGGGCTGGAGATGGTGGTAGGCCGAGAGGGAAATGATCTCCACGGCGAGACCTTCAATGGAGTCCACTTCGGCAAGAACCACCAGTTTCAATGGCCGATCGATCCTTTTGTAGAACAGGGAAACCGAAGAAGTGGATTGCTCCCCGGTATCTCCCCTCGCCCGCCGGGCCTCCCAGGCAGCGCCGACCCGGGTGACTCCTCCTTCACCGTCCGGTTGACGCTGATCCAGGAAGATGAAGCGAGAAAGTGGGGGATCCCCACGACGCCGATCAGCGGACCCGATGGGGGACCACCCGAAGGCTATGAAGAACTGAAAAGATACTACCAGCTCCACGTCCGAAACTACTTGAGTCATAGAGACCCGTCGCTGGAATCACTGGCACAGTTCACCCGGGGCGTGACCACGCCGATGCCCCGCCGCAAGTCCGACCACAACAACTACGGACCGGCCTCGCTCAACCTGGTGGGAGGAAGCGAAAGATGGGCGGAGTGCCCATTTCGCCCATCGTGATCACCAAGATCGGCGCATCATGATCACGAGGATCGGCCATCGTGATCGGAGCGCAGCGACGCAGGTGGTTTTTATTTGTTGACGGCGGCTTCCTCCTTACGACGAGAGGGTCCCTTTAGCACCAGGCGATGGGTATTGTGGAGAAGCCTGTCGCAGATGGCGTCAGCGAGGGTGGGATCGCCGAGCTGATCGTGCCAGAGCTTTGGGTCGAGTTGGCTGGTGATGACGGTAGAGCGATTGCCATGGCGGTCATCGACAATTTCGAGGAGGTCTCGGCGTTCGCGCTCGGCGAGGGGGGCGAGGCCCCAGTCATCGAGGATGAGGACGTCGATCTTGGCCAAGCGCGCGAGGAGCCGGGCGTAGGAGCCGTCGGCATGGGCGAGGGTGAGTTCCTCGAAGAGGCGCGGCATGCGCCGGTAGAGGGCGCGGTGGCCCTTCCGGCAGGCTTGCTGCGCCAAGGCACAGGCGACGTACGTCTTGCCGGTTCCGGTGGCGCCGGTGACGAGGACGTTCTGGTGCTCGGCGACCCAGCGGCAGCTCGCAAGCTGCCGGACGATACTCTTGTCGAGTTCTCGCTTGGGCGGGTAGTCGATGTTCTCGACACAGGCGGTACTCATTCGGAGCTTCGCATCGCGCAAGGTTCGCGCGATGCGCGCGTTCTCCCGAGCCAGGTGTTCCGCGTCGACCAGCATGCCCAAGCGCTCATCGAAGGAGAGCGTCGCCGCTTCAGGGTTCTTCTGCTGCTCTGTCCAGGCCCCAGCGAAGGCGGACAGTCGGAGGTGAAACAGCTTCTGGAGAGTAGGTTCATTCAGCATTGAGGTGTCTTCCGTGCCGGTCTCTTGGGTTTCAGCGCGCCGG
>JBGTHI010000535.1:0-3887 GCA_041746295.1 Myxococcaceae bacterium | reverse complement strand
CCGAGCGCGCGAGACATCCGAAGATCAGAGCCAGACTACGGCGAGACCCGGACCCAGTCAACCTCCATGGACGCCGGAAATAAGGTCGATGCACTGGGGGCGCCGGGCCAAGAGTCGGCTTCTCCAACGGCGAGGTTCAGGATGATGTAGTGCGGGTTCGATGGGATCCCCATCCCTGTGTATCGGTACCGCTCGATGCCGTCGACGTACCAGGCGATGTACGTCGGGCGCCAATCGACGGAATAAACGTGGTAGTCGTCGCCGAAATCGTTCGGGGCCGTCCAGTACGACCCCTGGTGGATACCGAGGTCGTGCCAATGGACGTTGAAGTTCGCGATTCGCGGTTCGCGGCCGATAGCTTCGAAAACGTCGATTTCGCGGGAGCAGTTCGCTGAGTAGTTCGAGTTACAAAGCCACAACGCTGGCCAAAGTCCCTGGCCCTTCGGGATCTTGACTCGAGCTTCCACTCGTCCGTACGTGAACTCGAAGCCGCTTGGAATTCTGCCTTGCATGCCGTTCGACTGGATGATCCCGGACGTGTAGGAACGCGGTCGCCCGCGGAAGTCGGTGACGTCTTCTCGCCGCGCGGTCAGCGAGAGGACACCACTTGACACCGTGGCGTTGTACGTCCGGTACGCCTGCGCTTCGCCTGACGGAGAGTGGTAGTAGGTGTCACCCTTCCACCACCACTTCTTCCGCCAGAGGGCTGCGTCAAGTCTGGAGAACTCCTCATCTAGCAGGTACGCCGCACGGGAAGGGGCGGCATCACCGACCATCGATTCGCGCGAGAGTCGGGCGCTTGTAGCTGCAGCAGGCGGGATCGCGGCCGTCGCGATCAGGGCAAGAATCACGCCCAGGCGAAGCGTGCGTGACTGTTTCAACCGCTGCCTCTCAGAGTGTGAAGATACGAGTCGCTTCTAACGGTCGGTCTCAAACGACTATATGGAAGTCAGCAAATCCAAGTTGCCAATCGGAGCTCAGGTCGTACGTTTTCGCGCTCTTGCTCCAATTCCACAGAGGTGCATGCGCAGGCGCGGGCGGCCCGGGTTTTTGAGCTTGTCCGCCGGCGCGAAGAGGGGGCTCGCTGACTCGCGCATCAGGATCGTAGTGGCGCCGGGCTAGGCTCGCTGGGCTGGCGGTGACGGGCGTCGCCGGCCTCCGCGCTACAAGTGATACGTCGCGCCCGTCCGAGATCAGGTCTCGGTCGCACCGTGAACGCTTCGTTCGTCAGCTCCATTGGCGCGCAAAAAGACGATCAGGAGCGCAACAAGGACGGCGCCCCGCACGACGCTCGAAGTCTCATTAGCGGATGGCGCGTCTTCCGGTTGGTAGACGCCAAGTCCGACACCGAATGCGACCATGTACACGAAAATGCCGACGACATTCCACGCCGCCCACCAGCGCATCCGAACACGCAGCAGTACGAGAGAGGGAAGTAGCCACAGGGCGTACTGTGGCGAAGAGACCTTGCTCCAGAGTAGGAATGCAGCGACAAGCGCAGACGAGACCTGAAGAAATGGGAAGGTGCCGTCCCGACGCTCCCGTCGCAAACCGACGGCATGGATGACGATCCCGGATGCGAGCTGGGCGACACCTGTGAGGAGATTGACTGCGTGCACAGACGTCGAATTTGGGAGTAGTGAGCTCCAAATGCTCCCGAGATCGACCCCGCGCTCGGAGTGAAACCTGTAGGTCGCCGCCCACCCGGCGTGATTCGTGAGGGCGACCGCGGCGTTCGGGACAACAACCGCTGCGGTCCCTGCAATTGCTGCCCGGAGTGCGCCGCGGTGATCCCTCGCGCAGACGCGCTCGAGAATCAGCGGGGCGAGAAAGAGAATCGGGAACAGCTTCACGGCTGCGCCAATGCCGAACCACGTGCCGGCCCAACCCCAACGATGACGCGACCATGCGAAGCAGCCGGCAACGACGCATCCGACCGCAAGCAAGTCCCAGTTGTTGAAGGCGTAGAGAGCGAGCACCGGGGCGGCCGACCACCGAAACGCAGCCAGCCCGACAAGCCGAGCAAGAGCAACTGCGCACACCACCGCGACCGCCGCGAGGAGCAGCATGTTCACCCGTTGGAAGTCCCGTGCGCTCTGGACGATCGCCGCGGTTGCTGTTGCGACGACACCCGTGCCGACCGGATACTCGAAGAATCCCGGAGAAGCGTAGGACCCGCCGTCCGGGAAGTCCAGGTAGGGGAGCACGCCCTCATCCAGTCCACGTACCTCGTACAGCACGCGGATGTCGCTGTAGCAGAGCGGCGGGTACGTGACGTTCTGCTGGCGCGGGCAGCGCTCCTTGAGCAGAAGGCCAACGCTCAGCGTCAGGAGACACACAAGTACCGTGAGCAGCGACCAGTGCGTGCGACCCATCTTCACGTGAACGCTTTCAGGTCGGCGACGATCATGGCGTCGGGCTTCGCCTTCAGCCGCGCGTCCTCCAAGAGCCGCGCATAGTGCTCGCGTGAGGGCGGCCCGGGCAGCGATGACGAGGCTGGATTGGCTTGCTGTCTCTCTGATCACCTGCTTCGCGGGCGTTATCCGAGTCGTCGCGGTCGGATACCCGTCCTCCACGGTCGTTGATGAGTACTGGTATGCGCGAGATGGCTGCTACTACTGGCGTGCATCCGTCGACGCATGCGGGATGCGAGGCCTCGAACCTCCCGACCGAGACGCGACAACGTGGCTCGCGAAATACGGTGAACTGACGCCGGAACACCCGCCTCTTGGAAAATGGCTCATCGGCGCACCTACCGCCGTTCTGGGATATAGCCCGGGTGCCTGGCGCCTCGCGTCGGTGGTCGCGGGCGCACTCACGGTCGCACTTCTCTATGTGCTTGTCAGGCGGAATTTGGGCTCTGTCGCCGCGGCCTCTGGAGCCGCGGTCCTGCTCGCGATCGACTATCCCCACTTCATCCACTCGCGAGTGGCGATGCTTGAAGTCTTCGTGGCACTGTTCGCCGTAGCCGCGTTCTGTTGTTGTGTCCTGGATCGGGAGCAGGTCAACGCTAGAGCCGATGGCTTAGCATCGCACTACTGGTGGCGACTCGCCGCGGGACTGGCGGCTGGAGCGGCGACAGGGTGCAAGCTCACGGGAGCCGCAGTCCTCGCCGGAGTGATCGTACTCACGGTTCTGTGGGAGGTCCTTGCGGCCAGAGAATCGGGGAGACGACTGCGCGCATACAGTAGGTCCTCAGCATCCGTCGTGCTGCTGCTCCTGGCTGTTCCCTTGGCTACCTACGCCCTGACGTTCGCGGGTCGAATCGACGGCACGCTGCTCGCGCTCCCGTGGGCCGACGGAGCCTGGACACGGGAGTGGTTCGAGCGTCAGTGGTACATGCTGCGCTTCCATACCGGGAAGCCTTCCACGTCATCGCCTCCGTGGGCGCTGCCGATGACGGTCAGGCCACTCCCCTATGTTCTGGAACAGACCGGAGATCGTGTTCGCGAGGTCCTGCTCTTTGGCAACCCGCTCCTCTGGTGGGGCGGGTTCGCAGGCGTCGCCTACGCGCTGGTGTCCCTGATTCGGCGCAGACGCACGACTACGAGCGCGGTCGTCGTCGTCGCATTCCTTTCTTCCTATCTTGGCTGGCTCGTTCCGGCTCTCGCCCGCCAAAGCATCCCCCTCTTCTACGCCGTTCCCGTTGCACCCTTTCTGTACTTCGCGCTGGCGTATGGCTATGTGTCCATCCCGACAGCTCGCCTTCGCCGGACCGCAGGGGCGGCCACGGTGATGTTCGCGGCTGCAGCGTTCGCGTTCTACTGGCCGATTCTTACGGGTCGAGCGCTCGAGCCGGAGAGCTGGGAACTCCGGGCGTGTAGCGCTCAAACGGTTTGGCTCAACCGCCTTGAGAACTGCGGCCTCGAGTTGGCCCGTACAAGAGC
>JBGTHI010000534.1:0-3249 GCA_041746295.1 Myxococcaceae bacterium | reverse complement strand
TCCGAGTGGCCCTGGCGCTCCGAGTGGCCCTGGCGCTCCGAGTGGCCCTGGCGCTCCGAGTGGCCCTGGCGCTCCGGGCGGTGGGGACATCAGTCCCGGGTGAAACTCCTAACAAATGCGTCGCGGTGCTCATCGACCCACGGTAGAGAAGGGGCTGTAGGGTGATGCGAGAAATGGGAATCGCACGCCATGGTTCAGTTGAAGTTGTCCATGGCGTGCGATGACGACTCGCACTCCGGGGGGAACGTGATGCTGACAAGCCGGCGCCGCCACCCCCCGATTGACCTAGTCGCCGCCCAGGGGCATAGAGTTCCCTATGAGCGCGGGACAAGGAAGGGCGAAGAGCTGGTGGATCCAGGCGAAGGACGACTTCCGCTTCGCGGAGAGCGCGCTCAAGGAAGGATTCTTTTCCCAGTGCTGCTTCATCTGCCAGCAAGCCTCTGAAAAAGCCCTTAAGAGTATTCTCTACAAACGCGGCGCCAAGTTGGTGCTGACCCACAGCTTGTTTCAGTTGTGCGAAGCCTTGGGTATCAACGGGGATCTGAAACGCGCGGCGGGGCTGTTGGACCAATACTACATCTCTGCCCGCTACCCCGACGCACTCCCTGGGGGCGCTCCCTCGGAGCTCTTCTCGCGCGATCAGGCCGAGGGAGCCCTTCGAAATGCTTCACTATTTCTTGCCGCCGCCCAGAGCGAGTTCCAGTGAGCCATGTCTGGTTGCAGCCTCCGGTGGTTTTCTGGCCAACCCCGCCACGTTTCTCTCGGGACACCCTCGTGCAGAAGCTCCGGGAGCTCTTGGCTGGAAGGGTACGAGAGGCGTACCTGTTCGGTAGCCACGCTCGAGGTGAGGCTTCTGCGGAGAGCGACGTCGATCTGATCCTGGTTGCTCAAACAGATTTGCCGTGGCCCGAGCGGGGTACCCCTTTCATGGACCTCCGAGAGCACCTTGGAGCGATCGACCTCGTCGTCTATACACCCGAGGAATGGCGCCAACTCCTGAACGAGCCCAGCGGCTTTCTCCAGATGGCGCGGCAGGAGTGGGTGGGCATCCTCCGGTGAGGGTAGACCCTTTAGCTTATTTGCGAGGCTGCGCATGAACCTGCGTAGGCGCTGGTTATGTCCGAGGGCTACTTCCGTCCTGAGAAGACGTACCGCGAAAGCCAGCCCGTGCGGCGGGACGATCGACGTGAAGCTGGGTGCCCGCTCGCCTCGGCCTTGATGTTGCCCATCCCGAAGCCCAGGTACGCAGCGCCGATCGCCGCAGCCATGTTGCCGTAGCGGGGCGGCTGGAGGTGGACGGATGGCAGGCCCGCCGCCTTCCTCTGCCTTTCTAGCAGCTGGGTGACGAGATATCTCAGGTACTCACAATTCAACAGCACGCTCCCGCCGAGCACGACCCTGTTGCCGGGAGCGGAGCTCGCCAGCTTCGCAAGGTCTTTTCTCTTTCGTTGAGTTGTCGCCGAACAGTGTCGGCGATCGAGATAGAATACGTTGCTGCCTTGGCGCTCAGGCGAGGCTCGAGTGCGTCCCGGGGAGGGGCATCGATCGCCAGCGCCTTGAGCACAGCCTGGCTGCGATCTCGCGTCTTTAGCTTCAGTAGGATCGCCGAGGTGTGTTCGCGAACGAGCCACGGCGGCATTCCGGTGGTCGCGATAGCGTCCAAGTTCGTCAGGCTGAGCAGTCGCGCGCCCTATTGACGCGGCCCGCTTGCCCAGTTCGTCGTCGGTGATCGTCTGTCCACGCCCCAGTCTAACGTGCCGCGACTACGGGGCTTCTCAGAGTCGAAGTCTGCGCCGGCACGGGGGGCACCGGGCACTCCTCGATTGTCGGTGTCGGACCCGCCGCGTAGTGTGGGTCGGTTCGGAGCTCCCCCTAACCCCGTTACAGCCAAGGCCCATGTCCTTCACCCATCTTCACCTGCACACGCTCTACTCGCTCCTCGACGGCGCGATCCGGATGAAGGATCTGATCACGACGGTCCAGGCCAAAGGCATGACCTCGGTGGCGGTGACCGACCACGGGAACATGTTCGGGGCGATCGACTTTTACAAGAAGGCCAAAGAGGCGGGGATCAAGCCCATTCTGGGGCTCGAGGCCTATGTGGCCGGTTCCAAGGGGCGACAGGACCGCAGCGAGAAGGTCGCCAATCACCTCATCCTGTTGGCTAAGAACGAGGAGGGCTACGCCAATCTGCGCTACCTCTCCTCCACCGCCTACCTGGACGGCTTCTACTACCACCCGCGAATCGACAAGCAGGTGCTGAAGGACCACTCCAAGGGACTTTTTGGGCTCACCGCCTGTCTGGGCGGCGAGGTCACCTCCGCCTGTTTCCGCGGCGACATGGACCATGCCAAGCGGGCAGCCCTCGAGTACAAGAGCATCTTCGAGCCGGGCCAGTTCTTCCTGGAGGTCCAGTCCAACGGGCTGCCGGAGCAGGACAAAGCCAACGAGAATTTGAAGCAGCTCTCGCGCGACGTGGCCGTGCCTCTCTGCGCCACCGCCGACGCCCACTACATCAAGCGGGAAGACGCCAGGGCGCACGAGCTGCTGATGTGCATCGCGTCCGGCAAGACGCTGCAAGACAACAAGCGGCTTCGCCACTCCACCGACAAGCTCTACGTCACCTCGCCGGAAGAGATGCTCCAGGCCTTCTCGGACGTCCCCGAGGCGGTCCACAATACGATGCGGATCGCGGAGGCCTGCACCCTGGAGCTGAAGTTGGGCAAGCCGATGCTGCCCACCTTCAAGGTGCCCGATTCGCACACGCCCGATTCCTACATGGCGGAGCTGGCCACCCGGGGGCTGGAGCAGCGGATCCGCGAGCTCTCCTATCCGGTGGACCGCGAGGTCTATCTGGGGCGACTCGGCCTGGAGCTGGAGGTCATCTCCAAGATGGGCTTCTCCGGCTACTTTCTGATCGTCCAGGACTTCATCAACTGGGCCAAGCGGCACCACATCCCGGTAGGGCCGGGGCGGGGCTCCGGGGCAGGCTCCTTGGTGGCCTACGCGCTTCGGATCACCGACCTGGACCCCATTCCATACAATTTGCTGTTCGAGCGCTTCCTGAATCCGGAGCGGGTGTCGATGCCCGACTTCGATATCGACTTCTGCCAGGCCAATCGGGACCGGGTCATCGACTACGTCAAATCCAAATACGGCAAAGAGGCAGTCAGTCAGATTGCCACCTTCGGCACTTTGGCCGCGCGCGCGGCGATCCGCGATGTCGGTCGGGTGCTGGACATGAGCTAC
>JBGTHI010000533.1:0-1686 GCA_041746295.1 Myxococcaceae bacterium | reverse complement strand
CGTCCGATGTCGAAGCTGCCGAATGGAACGAGTGCAACGCCCGAGACCAGCAGGACGATCGATGCCGCCAAAAGCATCAACCCGTAGCGGATCGCCACCTTGTTGGGTCGATTCCACGAAGTGACCAGGTGAGCCACGCCGAACGCGATGAACGGGAGCAGAAGCAAGAAGCCGAGCAGGAGATGAAGAATGAGCATGCAGAAATAAAAGAACGTTGTCTGTGTATCGCCCGACATCCAGGTCATCGCCTTCACGCTGGCGAGATACACGCCAGTCGCTCCCAGCAAGGCGAAACCTCCCAGGATCAGCCAGAGCAAAGGACGTAGCCAGGGACCGACAGCCGGCGTGTAAACGCGGCCGCGGCGGTCCTTCATGATGGGGGTGGAGGCAGAGGCCATGAATTGTTCCTCACCTGCGGGGGACGGGCGGGATGTTCGAGCGAACGAATCAGTACGATGAGGATTTCAAGGGATTCACGCCGATCGAAAGCCCGTCGAGAACGGCGTCGATCTCCGGACGAGCTTTCGCGGGGTCGGAGTAATAACAAACGACCCAAACGGTGTCGGCCTCGCGAGGAAATCCCACGGAGAGGCGATGAGTCGCGATCGACTTTTGCCCCTCCACGAGGATTGGCGTTCCAAGCCCGCTCGGGGCCCAGGAAGACCCATCCCCCGGAGCAACCGCTTCCACACGGGCCGCCTTATGGCCACCGATGGAAGGAGTGGATTCGGAGACGATGGTGTATCCGGGAAGGTTATCCAGGCGAGTCACCTGGTCGCGAGCCAGATTCTCGGGTCCAGCGCCTGGCACTCGCAGGTTGCGGTAGAAACCCAGGGTCGAGTGTGGACCTTGAAATGTGGCCAGAGGCTCACCAGCCCAAAGTGGTTGCGCAGGTTCGCTCGGCTTCCACCCGGACGGGAGGCTGACGGTGATCAATTCTCGCGTCAACGCATCCTCGGCGGTACATCCGCCCAGCAAGAGGAGCGCGGACACAGCAAGGCGATGCACTCCGCGGGAGCGCAGCAAGCCGGTCTTCATCGTGATCAATCCCTGCGAGTCGCCCAGAAAGACGCGGGATCACGGCATGTCACGCCGGATCTCGTGCGTCGGTCAATGAAACCCCACGAGATCATGGCGGGGCGGACGGCGCAACGGGATCGTCAGGTTGCTGGGGTATCGCGGAGAGTCGCCCGGCAAGAGCGCCTCACCCGGTTGGGGGGTCAGGACGATGGTCGTCATTGAGAACGACATCGCCACGATCGTGGTGGTGGCACCTGGCGAGACCGGAGTTTCGGTCGGGCACGTTCGCGTCATCTCTTGCGTGCGAGCGATTCGAAGGTCGTCCCGGAAGGAAAACCTTGTCGAGGCATCGGGCTGAACAAACGAAAGACCAAACTCAGGTCGATCCCCGAGATGGCATCCGGCCGCACTGGCTTGATGCGCGGAAAGCCCCTGTCCCCCTCCGACGATGAGAAGGAGAAAGAGCAATCGTCCAGAGGATGACCTCAAGGAATCGATCAAGTCGAGCGTACTCGTCAAGAGATTTTGAGCGCAGATCGGAGAAGGATGAATACCCTATTAGATAACCGCCAGCGACGGGCTGTCAAGCACGAGATCCGACTCTCCGGACAGGATCGTGGCATTCATCCGGTGGATCTCGTGCATCGTGCCCGAACTTGTGCTCAC
>JBGTHI010000532.1:0-2221 GCA_041746295.1 Myxococcaceae bacterium | reverse complement strand
GTACAACTCGAGGTCGATAGGCGTATGCTCCGTACGAGTGGCTACGCTGAGGCTGACTCCTAGTCTGGCAGTTGGCGATTTTTCCCGCTGAAGAGCTGTCGATAAATCGAGCGAGCAAGGACGAGGTCGAGGAGCCGGTGGGACCCAACCCCGGAGCGTACAAGGATGTACGTGAGGAGTTGGGGGGACCGGCGACTTCCCCCCAAAGCTTACAAGGGCGGGCAAGCCCCCCGAGATCGGCCGGCACAGCCGATTTATCGACAGCTCTTGAGCCCGTGTTCGGTCGGATCGTCAGATTTTGCGCAGCCGAACGTCGCCGACCGAGTGGTCCCGATCCTTTCGCAGAATCAGGTGCGCGCGCTCGCGGGTGGGAAGGATGTTCTCGCGCAGGTTCACGCCGTTGATCCGGGCCCAGATGTCTTGCGCGGTGGCCACCGCCTCGTCGTGGGTGAGGTGCGCATAGCGATGGAAGTAGGAGGCGGGATCGCGAAAGACGGTGTCTCGCAAGGTCAGGAAGCGCTCCACGTACCACTGCTCGATATCGGCTTCGTCGGCGTCGACGTAGATCGAGAAATCGATCAGGTCGGAGACGAACAGCGCGCCGGTGGTCGCGGCCTGGGGCGCCGCCCCGGTTTGCAGCACGTTCAATCCCTCCAAGATCACCAGATCTGGCGAGCGCACCGTCTGGTGCCTGGCGGGAAGAACGTCGTAAGCCTGGTGCGAGTAGACCGGCGCGGTCACCTCCGGCTTGCCGGACTTCACATCGCTCAAAAACTGCACCAGCCGCCGGCGGTCGTAGCTCTCCGGGAACCCCTTGCGCTCCAGCAGACCGCGCTGTTCGAGCAAGCTGTTGGGAAAGAGAAAGCCATCGGTGGTGATCAGATCGACCTTGGGGTGATGCGGCCAGCGCGCGAGCAGAGCGCGGAGCACGCGAGCGGTGGTGCTCTTGCCCACCGCCACGCTGCCGGCGATGGCGATCACGTAGGGCACCTTGTTGGTGGGCTTTCCCAGGAATCTGTCGGTCACCTCGAATAGGTTTTGGGTCGCGGTGGCATAGAGGTTCAGCAGCCGTGAAAGTGGGAGGTAGACCTCCTCCACCTCCTGCAGCGAGACCTGCTCGTTCAACCCCCGAAGCCGCCTCAGCTCGTCCTCGTCCAGTGGAAGAGGTGTAGCGGCCCGCAGACCGGCCCATTCGTCGCGCCCGAACTGGATGTACCGAGATCGGTCGGTGCGCCTACTCGCCATCGCCGATTCCCGTCCCGGTGAAAGGTTTTAAGAAAATGCCCACCTTGACTACAATTGGCGACTCATGAGCGCGAGCACAAACAGGCCGGGCGCCTCCGAAGGCAAGCCGGCGTTTCGCATTCGGGCAGGCCGCCGCGGCGACGTCGAGGCGATCTCGGCGCTGCTGGTGGAGCTGGGCTATCTGCAGGGTGCGGACATGGCAACGGTCCACTGGGTGATCAGCCATCCGGAGACGGAAACGCTGATTGCCGCGGATGGCGCCGACAAGCCGATCGGCATGCTGACGCTTTCGCACCGGCCCCAGCTTCGCCTCCGCGGACGGATTGTCACCATCGACGAGCTGGTAGTCCAGACCGTCTGGCGCCGCAAGGGCGTGGGCCGCGAGCTGATGAAGCGCGCCATCGAGCGGTCCCGGGTCTTGAGCGCGCGCCGTCTGGAGCTCCTCAGCCCGATAGCCGACGAAGGGGCGGTGCAGTTCTGCCGTGAGATGGGCTTCGGCGAGGTGCCTCGGACCGGAGTGATGCGCCTCTGCGCAATGGATTTCGACCGGCGCTGATCCCGCGGCCTTCAGCCCGAGACGTGCTCGATCAGCTGGCTCAGCCGCTCTCGCGCCGCGGGAGCGAGATTGACGAAGCGAACACCGATCGCGCCGTCTCGAGCCCAGGCCACCACCGCCTCCAGCTCCAGGCTCTCCGACTGGATCTGTAACGACAGCGCGACCTGGCTGCCCACCGGATAGGGACGCTGCGGTTTGAGGCACAATCCCCCCAACGAATAGTTGAGCGAGTAGGCTCGAAGCGCGCGCCCCGCTTGCGACGGCAGGGAGAAACGGACCTCCAGCCGGCCGGGTATTCGCGGCTCCCGACGTCGTTCCGCGCCGGCGGCATCCGCACCATCGGGGAGCTCGGGAGGGACTGCAACGGCTTCGCCAAACTTGGAGGGCATGCGTCCGGCCATCGTAGATCAGCGGCGCAAC
>JBGTHI010000531.1:0-1729 GCA_041746295.1 Myxococcaceae bacterium | reverse complement strand
CGCTGCTCGCCGACATCGCCCAGCGGCCGCGTTTCGTCCAGGCGGACTTCAAGCGGATCAAGGGTGAGACCCTCGGTGATCTGGCGCAGCGCAAGGGCGACCCCCGGGCGCTGGCGCAAGACGCGGCGGTTGAGGCCTTCTACGGAGTGGGTCACCCCTATGGCCATCCGAGCGTTGGCACCTCCCAGGCGATCGCCAAGGTCTACCTTGCCGATGTGAAGCGCTTCTACCAGCGGCAGGTGGGGCCGGCCGCGGCGGCGCTGATCGTCACCGGCGATGTGACTCTGGCCCAGGTGCGGACCTGGGCTGAAAGGTTCTTTGGCGGCTGGAGGGGAAAGGCCGCTCCCCCTCCTGCTCCGGCGCAGCTGCCGCTCGCGCCGCGCGAGGAGGTGCAGCTGGTGCCGAAGAAGGGGGTTAACCAGACGGTGGTGCTGATCGGCCGTCCGGCGCTGCCCGCGGGAGACCCGCGTGAGTTCGAGCTGGAGTTGGCGAGCACGGTCTTCGGCGGCTTTTTTGGCAGCCGCCTCAACATGAACCTGCGCGAGGCAAAGGGCTACTCCTATGGCGCTTACGCCTATCTCGACAATCGGCTGGGGCCGGGACCGCTGGTGCTGGGAGGATCTGTCCGCGCTGACGTGACTGGTTTGGCGATGACCGAGATCTTCAGGGAGCTCGATGAGCTCAAGACCCGGCCGATCACCTCAGCGGAGCTGGAGGCGGCCCGGGAAGGGGTGATCCGCTCGTTGCCGGGCGCCTTCGAGAGCGTGGAAGCTTTGGCGGGTGCGGCGTCCCGGCTCTTCTGGCTCCGCCAGCCGATGGATCGCTACGCGGCCATGATCAAGGGACTGCAGGGGGCGCAGGCAGCTCGGGTCCAATCGGTGGCCGAGAGTTACTTCGATCCCAGCCTCTTGCGGGTGGTGCTGGTGGGCGATCCGGAGATCGTCCAGCGCCAAGTTGCGGGACTCGGCTTGGGCAAGCTGCAGACCAAGCCCGCGTTCTAAGCGGGCTGGATTTCCAGGACTTGCCCGCCGACGCGGATTCGGTCGCCGGTGGTGAGCTCCCGGTCAGTTCCGGGAGCGATCTTGAGGAAGGTGCCGAGCCCCTCGGACAGGTCGATCAGCGTCGCCCCGATCTCGCCCACCCGGACCTCGCAATGGCGTGGCGCCAGGGATCCATCCCCCACGAAGAAGAGATCGCAGTCCCGGTGGTTGCCCACCGACAGGACCGGCCCGGGGGCGGCCACCGTCCGGCCGGGCCGCATTCCCTGGAGCTGCTCTTCGATCACAAACAAAGGCACAAACAAGGGCACAGACAGGGAGCCGGGCGGATGCGGAGCGCCGTGAGGCCTGGGCTGGCCCGGTCCGGTCTCGGCCGCCGTGATCTTGAGCGCGCCGCAGTAGAGGAAGAGGCGCTGGCCGGCGCTGAACAGCTCCCCGGGCTCGATCGCGCTCTCACCCGAGACTGCGAGATAAACCCCCGAGCTGCTCGACTCATCGCGGAGCAGCGGCTTTCCTTCGACGAAGCGGATGCTCAGGTGCGGCGAGGAGATGAACCGGTCTTCCGGAAACAGAAGCGCCCCGCGGTTGCGCCCCAGCTCCAGCCCCGCGGTGGTCAGGCGAAAGCGGCGGCCTTGGGACTCGCCGTCAATCACCGCCAGGGCCCAGGGGCTGAGCGGCGCCTCCCGGGTGGCGGTGGGGGAGAGGATCGCCGGCGACTTGGGCGAAGGGCG
>JBGTHI010000530.1:0-4350 GCA_041746295.1 Myxococcaceae bacterium | reverse complement strand
GGCTAGATTGCGCCGCCATGCCGCTCCCGCCCGTCCCCTCCGTCGCGCTCTATTCCGGGATCATCCTGCTCGGGGCGCTGTTGGGAGCGGGGGTGCCGCTGCTGCGGGGCCCCCACCGACATACCGGGACCTGGCTGGCGTTCGCGGCCGGCGTGATGCTGGGCGCGGCGTTCTTTCACCTGCTCCCGGAAGCGGTGCACGGGGGTGGTCTGCACGTCCTTCCTTGGACGGTGGCCGGCTTTGCCGCGCTGTTGGTGCTGGAGCGCTTCGCCTTCACCCATGCCTGCGAAGAGCCGCCTGACTGCGCGGAGCATGCCCACGCGCTCAACGTCGGCCTCTCCGCGATGCTCGGGCTTTGCGCCCATACGCTGTTCGATGGCGTGGCGTTGGGGGCTTCGGTGGCGGAGGGGCTCGGTTTCACCGCCGCCACCGCCATCACCGCCCACAAGGTTCCTTCGTCATTCTCCTTGGCGGCGATTCTCCAGACCGAGGGGAAGGAGCGGGCCACCATCCTCCGCTGGGTGACCCTCCTCGCGTTGATGGTTCCGTTGGGGGCGGGCCTCTACTTCTTGTTGCAGGGCTGGTTCTCGTTGAAGGCCTTCGCGCCGCTTGCGCTCGCCTTCTCTTCCGGGACGTTCCTCTACATTGCGGTCTCGGATCTGCTCCCCCAGGTCAGTCGCCACGGGAAGGACCGACGGCTGAGCCACCTGGGGGGACTTGGCTTGGGCTTGGCGGTGATGGGGCTGTTGGCGGGCCTGACCGGCCACCCGCACGGGTAAAACAGGCTCCCTTCTTCTCAAACGGTGCTAGGTTCCCGGCCCGATGAAATCGGTTCGGGACAACAGCAAGAGCAACCGATCCAAGGGGTCGAAGTCGGCAGCCAAGCCCATGCCCGAGCTTGCGCCGGTATCGGCGCAGACTGAGCCGGTGCTGCCCGAGGGCTCGGAGGATTGGGCCTACGAGATTGCGCACCCGGATGCCGCGGCCGACCTCGCGCCCACCGTCGGTCGAAACCTCCGGCGGCTGCGAGTTCAGAGGGGGCTCTCGCTGGAGCGGCTCTCCAAGGCCTCCGGCGTCAGCCGGGCCATGTTGGGACAGATCGAGCTCGGGCAGAGCGCCCCGACCATCAACGTCCTCTGGAAGATCTCCCACGCGCTCGGCGTTCCGTTCTCCGCACTGATCAGCACCGTCAGCGCGGGCGGCACCCGGGTGATGCGTGCGCCGCAGGCCAAGAAGCTGATGTCGCACGACGGGAGCTTTTCTTCTCGCGCGCTGTTCCCCTTCGATGAGCCCAGGAGAGTCGAGTTCTACGAGCTGCGGCTGACCGCTCGATCGATTGAAGAGGCCGACGCCCACGCGCCCGGAACGGTGGAGAATCTGGTGGTGACGCAGGGGACGGTAGAGATCGAGGTGGGGAAGGAGCGCTATCTGCTGGCGCCCGGAGACGCGATCCTGTTCGAGGCGGACCTCCCGCACGTCTACCGGAATGTCAGCGGCGACGAGGCGGCGATGTACCTGGTGATGATCTACGCTGAGAAGGTTGGATGACTACGGACATACGCGCGCTGACCGAGAGCGTGGTGCAAGAGAGCGTCTTCCTCGAAGGGCTCGCTCGCGAGGTCGGCAAGGTCATCGTCGGGCAACGGACCATGCTGGAACGGATCCTGATCGGCCTCTTGTGCGACGGCCACATCCTGCTCGAGGGGGTGCCGGGGCTGGCCAAGACGCTGACCGTGCGGACCCTCGCGCAGAGCATCAGCGCCTATTTCGCCCGGATCCAGTTCACCCCGGATCTCCTCCCCGCCGACGTGGTGGGTACGGTGGTCTACCACCAGCCGACCGCCACCTTTTCGGTGAAGAAGGGACCAGTCTTCACCAACGTCCTGCTCGCCGATGAGATCAACCGCGCACCGGCGAAGGTGCAGTCGGCGTTGCTCGAGGCGATGCAGGAGCGGCAGGTCACAATTGGAGATCAGACTTTTCAGCTCCCGTCCCCCTTCATCGTCCTGGCCACCCAGAATCCGGTGGAGCAGGAGGGGACCTATCCCTTGCCGGAGGCGCAGGTCGACCGGTTCATGCTGAAGGTCCGGGTGGGCTATCCCACCCGTGAGGAAGAGCGGACCATTCTGGACAGGATGGGCGCGGGGGAGGTGCCGGCCGTATCCCCGGCGATCGACCTCCCGCGAATCGCGCGCGCCAAGGAGGTGGTGCGGCAGATTTATGTTGACGAGAAGGTGAAGGACTACATCCTGAACGTCGTTTTCGCGACCCGGGAGCCCCACCGCTTCGGGCTCAATGACCTCCAGGAGTTCATCCAGTTCGGCGCCAGCCCGCGCGCCTCGCTCAGCTTAATCGCCGCGGCTCGCGCGCATGCCTTCCTGCGCCGCCGGGGCTTCGTCACACCGGAGGACATTAAGGCGGTCGGCTTCGATGTGCTGCGGCACCGCATCGCCCTTACCTATGAGGCGGAGGCGGAGGAGCTGACACCGGAGACGATCATCCAGCGGTTGTTCGAGCGGGTGGAAGTGCCCTGACGTGGCGACGCGAGAGCTCCTCAAGCGCATCCGCAAGCTGGAGATCTCCACCAAGAAGGTGGTCTCGGAGACGCTGGCGGGGCAGTACCACTCGGTCTTCAAGGGTCGGGGAATGGCCTTCTCAGAGGTTCGACCCTATGGCCCCGGGGATGAGATCCGGGCGATCGATTGGAACGTCACTGCGCGGATGAACGAAGCCTTCGTGAAGGTCTTTCACGAAGAGCGGGAGCTGACCGCGATGTTGTTGGTGGATGTCTCCGCCTCCAAGGACTTTGGCTCGCGCGAAGTCTTCAAGTCGGAGGTCGCGGCGGAGGCGGCGGCTCAAATTGCCTTCTCCGCGATCGCCAACAACGACCGGGTCGGTCTGATCCTCTTCTCCGATCGGGTGGAGAAGGTGATTCCACCCAAGAAGGGGCGCGCCCATGTGCTGCGCCTGGTGAGCGACGTGCTGGCCTTCAAGCCCGAAGAAAGAGGTACCAACCTCACGGCGGGGCTCACCTACCTCACGCGGCTGGTTAGGCGGCGTGTAGTGGTCTTCCTCATTTCCGACTTCCAGGACTTCCAGCCGGCGGGCTACGAGCGCGCGCTGGGGATTGTCGCCCGCAAGCACGACCTGATTCCGGTGGTGGTGAGCGACCCGATGGAAGGGGAGCTTCCCCCCATGGGGCTGCTGGAGCTGGAAGACCCCGAGACGCTGGAGCGGACGGTGGTGGACGCTGGCGACCCTTTGGTGCGCGACGCACTACAACGTCTTGCGACGGCGGAGCGGCAGAGGCGCGAGCAGCTCTTCAGGCGACTGGAGTTGGACCACGTCGAGCTCCGAACCGGAGCGGATCACGGCCTGGCTTTGGCGGAGTTCTTCCAGCGGCGGGCGCGGAGGCTCTCGGCGTGAGATCGGCCCGTGCGAGGCATGGCGCCTGGCTCGCCGCGCTGTGGATGGTCGCCGCCCCGGTCGCATCACTGGGCGCCCCCGAAAGCTTCGGGCAGAGGGTCAGGCCGGAGAAGGTCGAGTTGGGGGAGCCCTTCGTAGAGGAGATCGAGATAGTTCACGCCCCCGAGCAGCGCTACGAGCTGAGGCTGCCCAAGGAAACCTTTGCCTTCGAGCTTCTCAAGCAGGACCGACAGCGCGCGGACAAGGACGGCCGGGCCACCACCCGCTTTCAGCTAAGCTGGGCGGTCTTCGCGCTGGGCCAGCAGCCACTGCCACCCTTGGCTTTCGAGGTTTTCGATTCCAGCGAGAAACCGGCCAGGGAGAAGCCGGCCCGCTTCTCGCCGCCTCCGCCGGATGTCACCGCGGTGGAGTCGACGCCGCAGGGCTCCGGCTCCAAATCCGAAAAGCCCCACGACATCCGGCCACCGGTGCCGCTGGCCATCCGCAGCCTCCGCCTCGTCTACTGGGCATTGGGCCTGACCGCAGCCGGGGTCCTGGGAGCGTGGGCATGGCGCTATTATCGCCGGTGGCGAGCGCGACACGCTCCGCCAGCAGCGCCGCAACTGCCGCTGGCGCTCCGGACCCAGATGGCGCTCGACGCGCTCAAGAATGAGAAGCTGCCGGAGAAAGGGCGCGGTCGGGAGTTCTACTTCCGGCTCTCGGAGCTGGTGCGCGGCTATCTGGGCGAGCGGTACCGCTTCGAAGCGCTCGAGTGCACCAGCGCCGAGCTGCTGGAGGCGCTCGCTCCCCGCGCGGATGCCGCGCTGCCGCTCGCCGAGGTAGAGGGGTTCGTCCGCGCCTCCGACTGGGTGAAGTACGCCCAGGCTCCCGCCGAGTTGGAGGGCTGCCGCCAGGCGCTCGCCTTCGCCCACCGATTGGTCCAGG
>JBGTHI010000529.1:0-20484 GCA_041746295.1 Myxococcaceae bacterium | reverse complement strand
GCGGATCACCGCGCCCGCGGCGGTGGGGGGCTTTGACGCCAAACGGGCGCCGGGCGTGACCGCTTATTCCGCTTTCGCTTCGGACGAGGTGACCTCGCAGTACCGGGTCTCGGTGCTCCCCACACTCTACCTGATCGATCGTCAGGGCCGGATCGCCCACGTCTTTACCGGCCTCACCTCCGAGGGAAGGCTGCGGGAGAAGATCGAGGCGGCGCTCGCGCAGGCCCCGTCGGCACCCTGAGCTCGACGGCTTGCCAAGGGACCGAGCACTGCGCTAGGTGCCAGGTTATTGCGATGAGCGTGGCGCAGCGGTTCGAAGCGAGCAGCAGGGCGGCACGGAGGCTGAGGAACAGCCCCAACATTCAGTCGGCGAAGGCCGACGCCGGCTCCGGCAACCTCCACGTACGTCTTACGGACATCCTGGACTTCGAGTCGCGCGCCCAAATCCGAGAGGTCTGCCGCGACGAGGGGCTGCGCTTTCGAGACCTGCGCTATCGGATCATCTGGGACGAGGTGTTGATCGGGAATGTGCATCCGCTGTCCGTGGGGGGAAACCTCAAACTCCTCGAAGCGTATTCCAGAGCTCTCGCTGGCGCGCTCCCAGAGGAGCACTTGGAGGATCTCGAAGCTCTCGCGCGGAGGGCGTTCGATCCAAGGGATAACTTCGACATCGTTCCAGTCGTGAGCGATTTCGCGGTGGTGGGTGGCGCACATGTTCAGCTGCCACCTCCGCCCGAGAACGTCTCGGTAGAGCGCAGATTTGGGGCACTCGGTCTCTGGGGTGTCGATAAGGCAGCGGTCGAAGTGGCGGCGGCGACCGGCCTGGAGGCGATCGAGGACATCGCCTGGGGGGCGAGGATCCCGCTCGCGGGCATCTTCGCCCATGTACCGACCTCTGCAGCCTCCGCCGCACTAATGTCCCAGGTTTTGGGGGAGCTGAGATTCGTTCCGTTCTACCTTGGAAAACAGCCTCCTCTCGCGCGGGGCCACGCTCCGCAAGAGGTCCAGATCTTCCATCGGCCGACGGAGGAGGGGCACCCCCTCACGCGAACGGACGCGGAGGGCTATCTGGCCAGCTATTGGTCAACCTTCGGAGGAGTCGCCGCCGGCATCGGCATAGCCGGGCTCCATTGGCAGCAGACCTACGCCGACTTCCTCAGCTGGGCGGGCAGGAACTTACCCTTGGACACCCGCCCCGAGGCTCATAATTGATCCGGAGGACGACTGCGCCTGCCGCGTCGGATTCCGACGCGCTATGCACACTCGTTTCCGAAATCAGCGCGCGCAGAGCCTGAAGACGCGATTGTCCTCGGAGATGTGTAGGATCATGAGAGCATGATCTAGCGCTTCTCCTTCAGCTTCTCCGGCTCAGACTGGATGGTCTCGGAAGGGGCCGGTGAGCTGGGCACCTCGGCCGGCGCGGGCTGCTGCGACTTCTTCTTCAGCTGATCCCGCACCAGCTTGAACTCCACCCGGCGGTTCTTGGCGCGGCCGAGGGCGGTTTTGTTGGTGGCGATTGGCCGCTCGAAGCCGAAGCCGTCGGAGATCAGCCTTTCCTGGGGGATTCCCTTGGCCACCAAGTACTCCACCACCGACTTGGCGCGCCGCTTGGAGAGGTCCAGGTTGTACGAGGCCGAGCCGATGCTGTCGGTGTGGCCCTCGATGCTCACCAGGCCCAGCTCGGGATGTTTCTTGAGCACCTCGTAGGTCTCGTCCAACAACGGATTCGACTGCTTCTTGATCACCGCGGAGTTGAAGTCGAACTGGATGTTGCCGCGGACGCGGATCCGGTCCGACTCCAGGACCACCGCGGGCCCTTCCATTGGGCAGCCGTCGTTCTCGGGGGGACCGGCCACCTCTGGGCACTTGTCCACCGGGTCCGGCACCTCGTCGCCGTCGGTGTCGGGACAGCCGTCAAGCTCCTTGATGCCGGGCTGGTTGGGGCAGAGATCATCCTTGTCCGGAATGTTATCCTTGTCGTTGTCGCTCTCGGGGCAGCCGTCGCTGTCTTCGAAGCCGTCCAGGTCTTCCTTCACGTCGGGGCAGCCGTCGCGGTCGTCCGGGATCCCGTCCTGATCCCGGTCAGCGGCTTCGAAGACGTAGCTCACCGACGCCAGGATCCGGAAGTCCTCGCGGCCGTAGCCGCTCTTGGCGGTGACGCCGCGCCCCAAGTCCAGCTCCGCACCCCAGTGGTTGCCGAAGCGGCCGCGCATACCGACCAGCACTTCCCAGGGGGACTTGAGGGAGTCGGCGTTGTTGAAGGTGAACGGGTTGGCCCACGGAGTCGCGAGGTGGGTCTCGGCCATCAGCTCGGTGCGGCGCAGCTTGCCCAGGTCTCCCAACGCGTAGATCACGCCGGCACCCAGGGCGATCTGGTCGTCGACCAGGAGGTTCAGGTACTGCCCGGGCCGCCGCAGCCGGAGGCCCGCGTTGGCCAACACGCGGAGCTTACCGAAGGCGTGGGAGAGCAGGACGCGCGGCGCGAAGAGGGCGCCGGGATCTCCGATGAAGCTTTGACCGTCCCCTGTCGGCAGCCGAACCTCAAGCGCCAGGGCCACCCCCAACCAGAAGTCCTCCTCGGTGAGCAGGAAGATGCGCGGAATCAGTCTCAGATCTCCTAGGCCGAATTTGCCGGGATTGCCCTCGCCGGTGAAGCCGCGGTCGCGGAGCTGACTGAAGTTGTTCGATTGGTAGAGCGTGACCGGCAGGTCCACGCCGAGCTCAAAGCGCCGCAAGATCTGGTACGCGAAGAGCAGGTGGCCATCGGCGCGGAACGGCAAGAGGTTGGCCAGCTTGTCGTCCCCCAGCTTGAGGGAGAGGATGTTGAAGTTGACGTCGGCCAGGAGCGCCGCGCGAAAGCTGCCCCGGGCGTTGGGCTGCGTTCCTTCCAGGGCGATGCCGCTGTTCTGAGCGGGCGTCGCCTTGTTGGGGACAGCATCGAAATTGCGGGCGAAAGGATCGGTCTGCGCCCAAGCCTCTGGGGTCACCTGAGCCGTCGTGGCGGCCAGCAACAGCGCCAGGCCGAGGATTCGCTTTGCGCTCATTGTTCCATGGGCTTATCGCGCCCCGGCCCAATCGCTAGAAAATTTCGCTCAGGGTTCGGCCGGATAGCGGCGGGGCGGGCCTACCGGCAACCCGAGCTCAGCGCGCAGGAGAATCGAGAACACGAGGTTTTCATGACGACACCCATTACCCAAGGTCATCCCAACGCAGCGCGATCCATCCCAGTGGAGACCAGGCCAGCTCCGGGCAGCGCGAGCGCCGCTCCCCCGGCAGCGGCCAAGCTCCCAGTTGCGACTCCTTCCCTGGCACGCGCCGTTCCGGTTTCGTCATTCAGCGGGGGCCAGGCGCTGCCGCCCGCGCTGTTGTCGAATGCCGCTCCCGGTGGACCGCTTCTGGGCTCGGTCCGCGATCCCATCGCCGGCGTGCATCTGAACGCCGGGCAACCGCCTCGATCGTCTGAGCTCCCGGGACGCTTCCAGATCGGTGGGCTCCAATCCCTCCCCGGACAACCGTTCCACGGTGAGATCAGAGTGGGCGACGCGCTCCTGGGCACCATCACCGGATCCACCGACCAGCTTGCCTACTCCGCGCCGAACGGTGAGGTGCAGATGATCGCCGAGCGGCAGCCTCGCTTCGGCTTTGGAAGCACGCTGCATGTCCAGGACGCAGAAGGTGCGCTGATCGGGACCATCGAAACCTCCTGGAACAACCGAACCTCGATCCTGGCTCCGGATGGTTCGGAGATCGCCCGTCTCGTTCCCAACCCGCTTCGAAGTGGCTTTGAAGTGAGGGCCGGCGGTGAGGATGTGGGCACCGTTTCAGAAAGGTTCCTCCACGGGGGCTGGTCTGTCGATCTCAAGGAGGACAACGGGATCGATCCTCGTCTCGTGGCATTCCTTCCTTCGTTCAAGTTGGCCAAGGCCGATGAGAACGGGAAAGCGGCCATGATTGCGAACCAGGTACAGTCGGCCTTGATGACGCCGTATTGGATGAACCCCGGGTACCACTCGCCTCTTGGACTGCCGCTTGGTCCCGGCAATCCCGCCTACTTCGGACCCGGAGATCCATCCTTCGACATGTTGATGCAGCCGCCCATGCCGATGCCGGGAATGTTGTTCTAGCCCTCAGGGCGTCGCCCGCTCCATAAACTGCTGCGCCTCGGCCACCCGCATCTTGGCTGAATGCTGGGGGAGTGGCTGGGCCACGATCGCCGCGTCCTCTTGCAAGACCGACAGATCCTTCGGCGTCGGGTACTGGATCGGGCTGGGCGCTCCGGAGGCCAGCTTGGTCTTGAGCCCGGCGGTGTCCTTGGCCACGTAGACCCACTCAAACCGGCTGGAATCCAGATGGCGCTTCACCGCGGCGTGGACCTGCTCTCGGGTGAGGGTCCCCAGAGCCTGGCGATACTTCTCCAGATAGTCGGGGGTGCCGTAGAAGAGATCGTCGATCGCGTAGCCCAATCGGCGCGCATCGGTCTGCTCCCAGAGCCGGGTGTAGCCCTGCAGGAAGCCGCGCACCTGCTCAAAGGCGTCGGCCGGGATGCCCTCTTTCACCAATGCGTCGAAGTAGTGGATCGCCGCGCGGCTGGCGAAGACCGCATTCTGTGGCTCCACTGGCCGCAGCCAGAGCGAGAGGTCCTGACAGCGCCGCGCCACCTGCGTGCGCGGCAAGGTGCTCCAGCCCTCCTGGGCGAAGTGCTCCGGATAGGCGTAGTTCCCGTAGTTGAGGCCGCGCCGCTCGCGCAGCTCGCGGAACAGGACGCCGTGGAGCTGCCGGTGCTCACCCAGGTAGGAGAGTGCCAACGCCACAGGGAAGAAGTCCGGATCGCCGCGCCGGAGCCGATAGGGGTAGCCCAGGGAGATGGCGGTGGAGAGCGAATCCTTCTCGAGCAGCGCTACTGCTTTGGGATTGGGCGTCACCGGCGGCAGCTCGGCCTCCGGTGCGCCGGTCGCCGGAAGCGCGGAGAGCCGAGCCTTCACCTTGTGCTCCAGCGCCACGTCCACCGCGCCCGCCAGCCCCATCACGGCGCGATCCTGTGTGAAGACGCGCCTCCAGTGCGCCTTCACGTCGTCTAGAGTGATCGCCTGCAGCCCCTCCACCGTTCCTCCGATGAAGTGGCCGTAGGGATGGTTGGGGTAGAGCAGCGCGTCCAGTGCGACTTTGCCCAGCTCTTCGTCACTCTGGTTGCGCAGGCCGTTGCGGATGTTGTTGAGCGCGTCACTCCGAAGCCGATCGAGCTCGCGGGGATCGAAGCGTGGCTCCAACATGAGATCCGTGAAGATCGCCAAAAAGCGATCCAGGTGGTCATTGTGGACGCGGCCGGCGAAGGTGGTCTGCTCCTTATCGGTGGTGGCCGACAGCTCCGCCGCCATCGGATAGAGCGCGGCGAGAAGCTCAGAGGAGCTCAAGCTTCGGGTACCTCCACCCTCCATCAGCGCCACAGTCAGGGCGGTCAGCCCCTCCTTGCCCTTGGGGTCGTCGATCGAGCCGGTGCGGAAGACCACTCGCAACGTGACCAGAGGGGTGTTGGGGGTTTTTTGAACCACCGACTGCAAGGGCGGGGGCTTCCGGAAGGGTCGCGCCTCGAGCGGGGTGGCCGTCGGAGAGGCAGGAGGCGCCGCGGAGGCGGCTGGAGGCAGCGGGATCTGCTCGGAGGTTCGCGAGGAGGTGGCGCAGCCCCAAAGGAACGTGGAGGCGAGCGCGCAGGAGAGGAGAGCCGGGGAGAAGGATCGGTTCACGGTTGAGGGCTCGGTTCCTAGTGGGGTGGGGCTGGGATCTGGGCTTGCGGCTTGGATGCAGAGAGCTTGAGGTCGACTTCGATTCGCTGTGCCTCCCCCAGATACCGTTTGGCGAAGGCGACCAGGTTGGCCGGCTGAACCTCGGCGACCTTCCGGTAGTGACGGTCTAGGGCATCGGGTTCGCCGAAGATCCCAGTGAACAGGGCCAGCTGCTCCGCCACGTTGTCCGGTGTCTCCAACCCCATCAGCAGGCTGTATCGTAGATTGCTCTTCACCGTGGCAACCCGCTTCGCGTCGACCTTGCCCTCGGCCAGAGCCGTGATCGCTCCCTCCAACGCCTGAGTCACCTCGGCCCGCTTGGTTTCATCGCGGAGCCGCGCTTGGAGCAGGAAGAGGTGTGGATCGCGGTGCGGGAAATAGCCACCCAAGACCCGCTCGGTACTCTGCTTCTCCAGCACCAGCGACTTGAACAGCGGCGAGCTGGAGCCCACCAGGTAGTCGGTGAGAACGGTTTGGATCGCGGTGCTCTTGTCGTCGAGCCGCGCAGCCGGAGTGTGCCAGGCGAGGAGCAGGCGCGGGAGGGTCGGCGAAGGCCAATCGATGGTCTTCAGGCGCGGCTCCTTCTGCGGCGGCTCGGAGGGGATCGCCACCTGTGCCGACTGCCCCTTCCAGCCCCCGTACCGTGTCTTGATCGCCGCCATCACCTGCGCATCGTCGAAATCGCCCACGATGAAGAGGGTGGCGTTGTCCGGCGTGTACCAGCGCTTGAAGAACTGCAGGCTGTAGTCGTATTTGTCCGGCATCGCCTTCACGTCGTCGTAGAAGCCGAGCGTGGTGTGCCGATAGGGATGGACGGTGAAGGCGGTCTCCCCCAGCGTCTCCTCCAGCTTGAGCTCCGGCATCGCCGCGCTCTTGTGGTACTCGCCCAAGACCGCCTTGGCCTCGGTCTGGAAGGTCTCCTTGGAGTAGGAGAGGTTCTGAAACCGGTCGGCCTCGATCTCGATCAAATTGTGGAGTCTCGAGGAGGGGCCGAGCGAATGGTAGATGGTGAAGTCGTCGGTGGTGAATGCATTGTCGGCGAAGCCCCAGCCGCTGAGCAGCGCCCCGCGTTTGCCCTGCGGATACCTGGCCGTCCCCTTGAACATCACGTGCTCGAAGAAGTGGGCGAAGCCAGTATGGCCCGGCTCCACTTCGTTGCGCGAGCCCACCCGCACCACCGTGTAGTAGGCGACCAGGCCTGGGGAGGCGAAGGGGACCCGGACCACGGTGAGGCCGTTGGGCAGCTTCTCCACCTTGGACGGGTAGGGGAAGAAGCCCTTGGCTTCCCGCGCCGCGAGCACTGGCGGGGCTGCGGTAAGAGCCAAAGCGAGGAGCAGCGGTCGGAGCATGAAGGTTCTCGTGAGCTAGAGAGCAGGGCGCGGGTTTTTAGCAGTGCGATGGCGGCTTTGGAGCGAATTCGCGAGCGCGCATTGACCTTTGCGCGCAAGGCGTTACATCTTGGGCACTAGAAAGGGGGCGACCTGGCTTCGACGGGGGTAAAGAAGCCTCAAGACGCGTGCCGAGCCGTCAGTGACTCGTTAATCCGCTGGCAAAACCAAAAAAGCCAACATCCTGGCTGGTGAGGGCGCAAACGAGATCAAGTATCTCCACAGCGACCTTGCCCTCGCTGCCTAGCTAAAAACTAGGTTAGCGACGGTCTTCCCGGTCTCGGCCCGTGGGCTGGGGTAAGGCCGTCATAATGCGGGCTGGCTTGTCGGTGAGCTTGGGCGCCGACAGGTGAGATCTTCCAAGCTCAGCCTCGTAGAGCCCGTCCGTGGGCGATGCGAGGTGCCAGACTAAAGCGCGGACTACGCACGTAGGGTCAAGAGGACGAAGACTTCCGGACGCGGGTTCGATTCCCGCCGCCTCCATGTTTTACCGCCTGATTCCAGGTGTTTACAGGCTACCGGCCGCTATGTGCCGGTGCCTGTACCTGCTGCATTGCGTTGCCCGAATGAGGCCCGATGAAAGTCGGAGCCGGGCCGTCGAGAAGCTGTACTGCGCTCTGAAGCGTCTCCGGACTCAGGTGGGCATAGCGCATCGTCATCTCCAGCGTGGCGTGACCCATTAGGTGCTGGATTTTCGCCGGTGGCACCCCAAGCATCGCGAGATGACTGCCGTAGGTGTGTCGCAAGTCGTGCCATCCAACCAGTCCCTCTTCGCGACTGATCCCCGCTCTTTTCAGAGCCCTAATGAGCGGAGCCTTCATCAGGCCCGGGGTGAGAGGTTTCCCGTCCGGCTGACAGAAGACGTAGGGACCCTTGAGGTGTCTGGCCGCTTTCAGAGCTGACACGACAGAAGAGGGCATGTCGACGGTTCTTGCCCGACCGCCTTTTGGAAGCCCCGAGACGCCTTTCCAGATCGTGCGACGAACATTGAGTTTGCCGCGGACGAGATCGAGGTCTGCCCACTGCAAGCCAATCAGTTCGCCCTGCCTCAAGCCCGTCTTGATCGCGGTCATGAGCAGCGCCTTCCACTCCACTTCGACGGCACCTAGGAGACGCTCGGCTTCTTCGAAGTCCAGGAAGTCATAAGCAGGCTTCTGAACCTTGAAGAGCTTCACCCTCGGAACGTGAGCAATGACCTCTTGTTCCTGCGCAAGCGAGAGCAACCGCCTCAGAACCGCGAGGCAGTTGTTGATCGCTTTGTCCGTGATGAGTTTGGCCGGTCCTCCGTATCGCTTCTTCACGGCGTACTTCGACGGGTTTGCTTTCCGCGCACGCTGCATGGACGGTTTCTTGCGCATTTGAGCTTTGAAAGCCTCGACGTGAGCCATCCCGATCCGGTCGAGCCTCAAAGTCCCAAAGAAGGGCAGCAGATGAGCTTTGAGGATGTGCCTCTTGGTCTCGACCGTGCTGAACTTGTTGTTGTTCTCTGAGTATTGAAGGAATCGTTCCACGAATTCTTCCATGGTCGGAGTAATGGCGGTTTCCAAACTCGGCGCTTTGATGTCCCAAGTGCCCGCTGCGATCTGATTGAGGATCTCTCGCTCAAGAATCTCAGCCGCTTCTCTAGTATTTGCCTCGGGCGTCTTCTTGATGACGACGGTGCGTCCGTCCTTCAGCGTGCGCTCGAGGTGAACGATCCATGTGGTCCTCGCTTTCCCCTTGTTGTTGGTCCACTTCCTCTTCCTGACGCTCATGATTTCACCTTGAGGCCAGGTCCCATACTGCTAGCGGCCCACCTTACCAGGGTGGGTTGATGGATGCGGAGCAGTCTTCCAATCCGGATGACTCCCGGGATCTGTCCGGCTTTTATGGCCCTGAAGAGAGTCTTCCGGTTGATGCGCAGTACTCCTGCGACCTCGTCCACGGTGAGCAGATCCGAAGAAGGACTGTGAGGTTCGGGAGTAGGTTTTCGGGTCTCGGGTTTGACACTGACTAAGGCGTCTTGGCTGATCATCGGGTCACCTCGGTCGCCACCCTCGGCCTGAAAGGCTCAGGTGGTGGCAGCGGCTTCCTAGCGAAGACGATGGGCTCGTCGAGCGAAGGGAGTTCGAGGCCGACCAGCTTCGACCGAAATGCTCTCCACTGGCGCAGCGCCCGAAGGGTCCCCCCTACGATGAACTCTCCGAGGGGCACACCCACGAGCGTGTCGCCGCAGACCGTCCGGACGTAGTCGCACGCCTTTCCAACCCGACTGAGGGCCTCTCGCGCGAAGGGGACTTCGACGATGTATTTCATGGCGCCCCGCGGCGGGGTGTCCCAGTAGGGAGAGACCCGTACATCCACGACGGGACTGCTATCGGACCAGAAGCCGCAGAGACACGCGTAGGCGGCGGCACCCTGCGCGAGCAGTTCTGGCAGGGTCAGTTCCAGGTGGCCCGCCGCTACCTCCAAGAGGTGATGCTCGGCTTCCGAGAGGCGCACGCTGAGTGTCCAGCCGGTCATCGGGAGACCTCGACGGCGAGTTCCCCGGTAGTGGTGGACTCAGTTGAGGCAGCTTCGTCGGTCGAAGTCTCCTCGGTCGGTCTCGGAGGAGGCCGAAGGAATTGAATGGCCCCTGGCAGGACGCGAATCTCGACTCGGGTCCTCCGCTCTCCGTTTCGCTCGAAAACCCGGGAGCGGATCTGGCCCTCGACGAAGATGCGTGAGCCCTTCTTGAGGTTCTGTTGGCAGAAGGTTGCGGTCGGCCCCCAAGCGACGACGCGATGCCACTCAGTTCGTTGGGCGTCGGGGCCGCGACCCCAACGTTCCGAGGTCGCGAGCGGGAAGGTGGCGCGTAGATCGCCATTGCTGGCGGGGCGCACCTCAGGGTCTGCTCCTACATAGCCTGCGAGTTGGACGTAGTTACGCTGCAAGGTGTTCTCCTCAATGGATGGGTTTGGGATGCCTCGAGAGGCAGACGGCCTCAGAGGCGTTGCCCGCACGTGTGCGGGGGACGTCGGGTCCAGGGGAACGGGTCCGGCGGCGGGGGACTACAGGTACCAGGCGTACGAGAAGACAGCGGAGGCGGTGAATCCGATTGCGGGCTCTCGCCCCACCATGAGGTGGAGACGCGGAACCAAAGCGATGCTGGCGCGGTTGGAGAAGGCCCACTCCAGGCCCGCTAAAGGCGATACGAGGAGGTTGTCTGCGCCGAACCCAGCCAAGCCGAGCTGGTAATCGCGAACCCCTCCGGAGCTGACGTCGAAGTGACGCAGGGCGGAGTAGCTCCGGTGAGACCATCCCAGCTCGAGCCCGGCGACGAGTCTCCAGACGGTTCCGCGGACGTATCGCAGCCCGCCGGTCGCTCCATAGCGCCCAAGGCGGTGGGACAGGGTGCCCTCGAAGCTGCCGTCACCGGTCTGAACTACCGTCCCGCCATGAGCGTAGCTGACCGTCGGTTCGAAGAAGCCAGAGGCGGTCACTTCCCAGTGATGCGTGAGGGCGTAGCGAAGCCCCAAGTCGAAGTGGAGCGAAGAGCCCAACTGGCTACCCGCTGACTCCGCTTGCGGAGCGGGTAGCCAGAGGGCGGCAGCTCCTACACCTGCGTCGAGGCTCAGGGCGTACTTGTCCGCGAAGGCCGCTGGAGGAGCGACGAGGAAGAGGTAGGCGATGGCGAGGTAGGGGAGGCGCATGGCGTGCTCGCAGAGGGGCTCAGTGATCGACGGCTACGTCGACGGCCGTCTGGAAGGGCCGTCCCGGAAGCCCGGTGAGAGTGAAGTCGCCTACCGATGGGTAGGAGGACATTCTGAGTGTCCCGGTTACGCGCTCGTTGCTTGCGGCCAACTCGGTAACCCAGCGTTCGGCGCGGTACGGCATGCAGCGCCCTCCGAGGCAGCACGGGACCGCGTCGCCGATCCGATTCCAGGCATCGAAGTTCCAGCGCAGGGGCGCGTTGCGGACGAAGCCGAAGTCGGAGAGGCTGAAGTCTAGGAAGGACTCCGTCTTGTCCCGGCCAAGGTAGACTTCAATCAATCCGGGCGAGCTCTCGGTCGCAGCAGGCAAAACCACTCGGTACGGGCCATCTGCGGGACTCTGCACGAGCTGCGAGTCGAGCGATGGGTTCCCGGTGGAGATGAACGCCTGCGCGACGATTGCGGCTCTCGCCTCTTGCGTGGCGGCCATTCCGGAGAGGGGGTGGAAGGCGTTGCAGACCGTTCCGCCTCCGCGAACACGGATTGGCCTGTCGCCATCCGGCGCGGTGCTGCTGCATGCATAGGTCTCCGCGGGGCAGCCGGGGAACGGAAGAAGGTTGAACGTACGGGTCGTGGGCCATTCAGTCCCATCGGGCGCGACAAACCGGCCCGGTGCGACCTCCGGTGGTGCGAAGGACTGCTCGACCATCGTAGTACGTGTGAGGGATGTTCCCTGAGCGTCGATGACGACGGTCACCGGGATGGAGGCGGGGTTCATGAGCAGGTAGCGCTGGAAGCGCACGCCGTGGCCTGGTGCAAAGGCAGGATTGGTGCGCCGGTAGAGGTCCAGCAGCGTCCCTTGATTCAGGCGGTAGTGCCGAACGCCGCGAGGATCCTGCACGTCCTGCTCATAGCCAGGCACGTAGAGCCCGACGATGGGAGAACCCACCAGATGGTAGGAGAGGGTGCCTAGGTCGGACTCAGCCTTGTTTCCAGCCGCGTCCTCCAAAAGCACTCTCAGCGGCAGAACGATGGGAGAAGTCCGTGCTTTGGAAATCTCAGCGACGTTGTCGCTGCTGATGGGCAGGTCAAAGAGGGCTTGCCCCGAGGCCGAACGCGCCGAAGGCACTGCAGCGCTGCAAGAATCGGCCAGACAGAAGTCGACGCTCACCAGGGGTGAGTCGGTGTTTGGGTTGAAGGGGACAGCCACCTGCACGAAAGGGGTGTTGAACGGGTTGTCCGCCTCTAACAGCTGCCCGGTCGGAGCCTGGGGACCCCAGCTACTGCGCGCCAGACTCTTGTAGACCGCGTCGGACGCTTCCACCTTGCCGCCGTCGAACTCCCATTGTGCCGGGAGGAGAGGACGACCAGCCTCGTTGACGGCTGCGCGCATCCCTCTCTCATCTACGTACGACGCGAAGGGAACCCGAAGAGCGCTCGGCGGTAGGTCGTCGAAGAAGACGCGGAAGGAAACTTCAAAGGGGGCGCCTTGGCCTCTTCCGCTGTGGGCAGCCTTGTCCTCGGCCCAAACCGTGACGGTGTTCACCCCAGCTGCGAGCTTGAGCCCCGACAGCTTCCAAAGCCCGGCCTCAAGCACGCCGCTCACGGAGGTGTCGCCGCTCCGAGCGTAGACGGCTTTGACGCCGGATCCAGCGGGCCCGTCATCGGCTTGGGCGGTGAGCGTGAGAGATGGAACGCTCTGGTAGAGATCTCCGAAACTGTCCAACGTGACGATTGGAGCAGCATCATCAAAAGCGCTCCCTGCCGACCGGAAGAGGGTGATGTCAGGGTCGTTGCTCAGAGCATTGGCGAGGCCCAGCGCGTCGGATGGTGTGATGGCAGTGAGGTTTCTGCTGCTCTGCAGAAAGGCTGAGACCGACGAGGCGAGGCCCAAGCGCACCGTCTGGCTTCCCAGTTGTGTGGTGGACCGTTCAGCTCCACCGACTTGGCCGTCTGCCGGTAAGCGGAGGACTCCCCTCGCGCCAACGCCATCGAAGTAGCCGTCGGCGGCCAAGTCATCGCCGAGCGCGGAGATGAGCGTGAGGGCGTTGATGGTGCCTCCCGGCGTAAAGCCAGCGGTGAGCGCGATGCCCAGAGCCTGCTGAGAAAGAGCCGCGTTCAGCAGGCCGGCTCGCTCGGCATCCCCCGCCAGGGTAGCCCCGCCTGCGGTGTTGAAGTCGGTAGGCACAACCCGGGACCAGTCGAGGTTGCCGAAGTGGGCGTGAAGCCGACTCCGCGCATCGGCGACGGCGCCCTCCAGCGGCGCCTTCGACTTGCTGATGTAGAAGGAAGCGAGCTGGGCGACCCAATGCGAGACCGCATTGATGCTGGTTCCGGTTGTCTCCGTACCCGCCCGGTAACCCGTCACAACAGCGGTGAGCTCTTGCCCGTCCAGGCGTGCCGGCAGACCCGTCGCTTCGTCTACGTAGCTCCCGGAGCTGACCACCACCAGCAAGTGGCCATTGTAGGAGGGAAGGCTCAAAGAGAAGGCGCCTCCCTCTTGGGTGATGGTCGAGGCAAGAGCCTCTCCTCGCCGAAAGTCAGAGCCAAGGCGATAGGCAGTGACCTTCCCGTTGGCGATCGGTCCTTTCACCACCACGCCACTGATGCCCCCAGTCCCAGTGCTGCCCTGAGTTGAACTCACAGAGCCGCCACCGCATCCGAGACAAAGGATCGCCCCCAATGCCGCCACACCAACCCCCACCGTCCATTGCCTGCTCATCAGACCGCTCGCTTCCCGTTACGACGCAGCAAAAAGCTGGTCGACCTTGTTTAGACCTTAAATAGATTCTATGTCAATCTGGTTAAAAAGACTCTTCGATGAAGACGCCGAACTCCGCGCCCGCATCGAGGAAGATTTCGTCGCTCGAGACGCGGGCCTCTTCGGGGCTTCCGTCGAGGGCCGTCTCTCCGGCCTCTCTCGCGACGTCACGGCCCGTATCGCCTGTGACCTGGGAGAGAAGCTGTCGCGCCGTTCCCTTTGCGACCTTTGAGGCCAACCCAGCCTCTTGGCGTCTCTCGCCCAGATTGCGCCTGGTCCAAGGCAGTCCTGGCTTGTTCCCGTCCGAAGGGTCCTCCGCCCGTCCGCGAAAGCCGAACTCGGCATCATTTGGGAGCCGTAGCCGATCAAACGTCACGGTGAAGCGATCCCCGCTGCTTCTGGCTTGGCCGAAAAGTCGCGTCTGTGCGGGAAGAACAACCAGCCCGTTCACAATCGCAGGGCGGACAAGTGTCGCCTCTGTCGTGCCGAGGCCGACTGTGCGGCTGTCGAGGTTGGTCTTTAGGCGTGCGTGAAGGTGGGTCCCAAGTGGGATTCCGAGCTTCTGACCTCTCGTTGATAGACGCTTGCGAGGGCTTTCGACCTTTCGTGGTCGGTGTAGCCACGACGGCGCCTCTGGCTCGATCCGAGAACTCTTTGGCAGTCCGGGCACGGAAGGACGAGCATCGCTTCGAACGCTGTTGGTCAAGGTTTGCGGCTGAGCGCCACCGGCTTGGCTTGTGGGGACGTAAGGTGCCGCGGCTGCAAAGGCTGGTGTTGACGACTTCTCCAGCGAACTGAGCAGGCTCCTTGGACGAGGCTGGTCGCTGCCCCCAATCGCAACGAGGGAAATCACCAGGGCGAAGAAGAGGCAAATGCCGACCGCTAGCCAGACGCTCGCTCCGAGCTTTCGAGGCTGACTGACCATCCCGCCCAAACGCATCTGTGCGGCGGCCAGCTGTGCATGGGGAGCTGCTACTTGCGCCTGAGGTTTGTCGGTCTCCTGGAAGGCGGGAGCTTCATCGGCAGGGGTCACAAACCCGGAAGCTGGAGCCTGACCCTGCTCTGCCGCCATTGCTCCTTTGGGCGCGAGACTGACGGTCACCAGAGGTTTCGCGACGTCGCCTTGATCCGCCTCCTCCAACGCGGGGGCGAGGCCCGGAGTAAGGGATAGGAGCCTGGTAGGTTCGTCTTCCCGGGGATCAGGCGCCAGTACGGGTGTCGATCTGACTCTCGTGAACGGTACGTCGAGCGGCGCATCCCAGAGGGTATCGGTGGTGGCGAGAAGTGCTTCGAACTCCTCCGCGAGCGCCGTGCCTGTTTGAGGGCGAGCGGCGGGGTCCTTCGCGAGCAGCCGAAGGATGAGGGAGTTGAGAGCCTCTGGGACGTAGGGGTTCAAGACGATTGGCGGCTGAGGAATGGTCTCGGAGATGACCAGGAGCACACTGGGAAAGTCGTTCGCGTTGACCGTGTATGGAGCCCGACCGGTGACCGCTTGGTAGAGCATGAATCCCAGGGTGTGAATCTCGACCGTGACCTCCCTGAAGGGGGCTGGTGTCGAGCGAACTCATTTGGTTCTGGCCGGTCCCAACAGCCTAGTTCTTCGATTTGGAACTCTCTACGACAAGCGCAATCTACCTAGCCTAGTTGTGTACCAGTATGAGCCGGGACGACCTGCTCAGTTTTCCTGGGGAATCGAGATGCCGGTCGCCGGGCTCGAGCGGCCTAGGTTGATTCCAGCAAGCGGCCCTATCGCTGACTCTTCGGCTGGGCGTTGACCGGACGCGCTGAAGTGCGCTGGTCGCAGCGGGACTCAGATCTGCCTTGTGGAGAGGCCCGTCGACCAGCAGGTGCGGCACCAAGAGGCGGTATCGTAGCGACCATGCCCGACTCGCTCCGAGAGGTTCGTTGCTCCGACGTCGAGACGTTCTTGAAGCACCTTGGATGGAGTGGTCCTCTGTTCGGTGAATTCAGCCACGGCGACCTTCTCTTTCGAGGAATGGCCAACGCCGCCTGGACGCTTCTCCCGTCCGCCCATCGACCAGGGGCTGTGTTGCTCAACAATGGTTGCTGGAGTGGAAGGTCCGAGGTTGTTTCGATCACGAAAAGGCAGCAAGCGCTAAGCGAGCGCGATGCATTGGGCGACTTCTTCAGGCGAGCAGATCGGGAAGGTCTTTTTCTTCACGAGGACTCGCAGACCGTAAGGAGTATCTTGCACCACGGATTCCAGGAGGGGGACCTGTGGGGCTGGCCCGATTCCAGACTCCTTTCATTGCTAGCGCTCGCTCAGCACCATGGTTTGGCCACCCGGCTACTGGACTTCACATTCAACCCGCTAACCGCAGCCTATTTCGCAGTTGAAGAGATGATCCATGGCGACCGGTCGGGGGCCGAAGCGGGAAGCGAGTTGGTTGTGTGGGTCCTACTCGCGGCAACAACGAGGCCGCCAACCACCGAGCGTTCGATCGAAACAGGTCCGTCGCTTCAGATCGTCACCGCGCCGGCGTACGGTAACGCTAACCTGAAGGCACAAGAGGGCGTATTTCTTCTCGATGCTCCGTACGTCATCGACTACGACGAGAAAAGGCAGCAGGTCATTGATGCCCTCTTCAAGCCGCGTCCTTTCGAGCAGTTGGCCCTAGGGAAGAGCTGGAAAATTACCTTGCCTTCAGCGAGTGCCCTCGATCTCATGGATGAGCTTCAGCGTAGGGGGATCTCAGCCGCAAAGATGTTCCCCGGATACGGTGGGGTGATCCGAGCGCAAAGAGAAAGATCACGGGTCATGCAGCTGAGAGGCGCTACTACCGCTACTTGGCTCCCGGCTCCGATCAACTGACAGACTTGAGTCTGCAGTCTGGTTCTGCCGCGAGTACTCAATGACAATGGGGGAGGGGTCGACCACTGGACGCCTCGCGTTGTCCCGAGGACTACTACGTTGCGACGATTTCACGGCCTGACTGCAGCCCTACATTGACAGCAATGGACACTACGAGCCCAACAACCTCCAGATCGTCTGCCGCTTCGCCAACCGCTGGAAGTGTGATGGTGACGACGCGACCTTCCGCCGGCTGTTGGAGCTCGTTCGCATACGGCAGTCGTAGACGACAGGCGACATGCCCGGTTGGGGGACGCGTGGTGGAACCGAACCCGTTCCTGCCTCGGAGTTGCGGTGAGGAAGGCCTTCTCGTCGCGCGGCATCCTGGACGCCGTTTTCCGGAAGCTGGGAACATGCGGGCCGGGGCTGGAGGAAGCTTCGGTTGCGGTGTGCGCCGGCCTTAGAGCCGAAGTTGGCGCAGGCTGCCGATTGCCGATCTAGAGTACCGTTCCGTGCCTCCCTCTCAGCTGAAGTCGGCGAACTTCGAGTTCCTGCGGGTTCATGACCCACTCCTGGTCGCGCTGGGTGCCCAGGCCGAGAGGTACTTCACCGAGGACCCGACCACCTGCCTCATGAAGCTCCGCCAGTTCGCGGAGGTCCTCGCCCAGCGGGCCGCCGCGAACCTTGCCCTGTACGATTCCCACGAGCAGAGTCAGGTGGACCTGATCCGGGCCCTCGACGCCAAGGGCGCCCTGACGGCCGAAGTTCGACAGGTTTTACATGACCTCCGACGGACCGGGAACGTAGCGGCTCACCAGCTTCGGGGCACTCACAGCCAGGCTCTTCACGGTCTCAAGCTCGCTCGGGCGCTCGCGATCTGGTTCCACCGGAGCTTCGGGAAGGATCGAAACTTCAACCCTGGGCCCTTCATCCCTCCGTCGGACCCGACCCAGGAAACGAAGGCGCTCGCCCAGGAACTGGAGCGCCTCCGGGCAGAACTGACCGAGTCGAAGCTCAGCGCCGATGCCGCCCGCGCCGCTGCCGAAGAGGAGTCTCGGAGACGCCTGACCGCCGAGGAGCGAGCCCGGAAGGATGCCGAGGACCGCGAGGTCTGGCAGGCCCTCGCCGAGGAGGCCGAGACCAAGCTCAAGGCGGAGCTCGAGGGCGCGCAAGCGCAGGCGGAGACCAAGCCCGCCCAGCTGCTCGACCTGATCGCCCAGCAGGCCCAGGTGGCCGGCGCCGAGCTAGACCTGGATGAGACCGATACCCGGCAGCTGATCGACGAGCAGCTTCGCCAGGCGGGCTGGGAAGCCGACTCGCAGAACCTCACCTACGCTGCCGGGGCCCGGCCTCAACGCGGTCGCAACGTCGCCATCGCGGAGTGGCCAACCGCGAGCGGCCCCGCCGACTACGTGCTCTTCGTGGGCTTGGAGGTCCTCGGCGTCGTCGAGGCCAAGCGCCGCCGCAAGGACGTGGCGGGAGCCATCCAGCAGTCGAAGCGCTACAGCGAGGGCTACCAGCTTCAAGGCGACGAGCAGCTTGCCGGCCCTTGGGGCAGCTACCAGGTGCCCTTCCTCTTCGCGACTAATGGCCGACCGTACCTGCGGCAGCTCGAGCTGAAGAGCGGGATACACTTCCTCGATGCCCGGCGCCCCACAAACCACTCCCGGGTGCTCGGTGGCTGGTACTCCCCCGCGGGCCTACGGGATCTGCTCCAGCAGGACCGTGAGGCATCCGAGGCCGCGCTGCATCAGGAGCCCACCGACTACCTGGACCTGCGCGATTATCAGATCAGCGCTATCCGGGCGGTCGAGGTGGCGCTGGAGAAGGGCCGGCGGGACTGTCTCATCGCCATGGCCACCGGAACAGGAAAGACCCGGACCTTCATCGGTCTGGTGTACCGGTTGGTCAAGACCAAGCGCTTCCGCCGGGTCCTGTTCCTCGTGGACCGAAGCGCCCTCGGCGATCAGGCCATCAACGCCTTTAAGCACGCGCGCCTGAAGAGCCGCATTCTCTACGAGCAGATGTTGGGGCGTGGAACCCGACTTTGCGACGAGATCGGCAAGGAAGTCTTCCGGATCTTCGACGCCGTGGACCTCTACGCTGCGCTGGAGCCCTTCACGTCCATGAAGCCGGTGGTGGTGAACCCAACCTTTACGTTCACTTACCTCGCTGAGGAACTGCTGGCGCTCAAGGATATCGAGGCTCAACAGCAGGTCATCGACCAGTTCGTGGTGAAGCTCAGGCGGAAGCGGCGGGCGGTGGAGCAGCAGTCGGCCGAAACGTTCGAGGCTGCGGCCGGAATGACCGTCGGCGACCTGTTGACCTTCCTCCGCAAGAAGACGCCCGGGGAGATCGCGACCTGGTTCGTGGCCCATGACCAGCTCGGCCAGGTCTTGGATGCTGCCACGGGGCCAGGTCCGGTCGTCTACGTCAGCGGTCACTCCGACAAGTTGAAGTCCGTGGAGCGCGGCTATGGGTGGAGCAGCAGGTCAAAGAGCACGACGCTGCGATGACCCAAGCAGTCGCCGCGGAGGTTGAGGGATAGGCCTCATCCTGACTCAGAGTGCGTGGGTTGATTGGTTCGCGTCTGGAGGGAGCGACCGCTAGGCGAGAAAGGTTTTAGATGCCCAGCTCACGACCGGCTCGATATCCGCTTCCCTAGCAAAGGTCTCCAGGTCGCCAATCCGACGCACATCGTCCAAGGCGACATCCTTTGGTAGCAGCGGAGAGAGCCGGAAGTGACGACCCCCGAGGAGCCGCTTGCATTCAAAGTCAGCTACTCCGCCCATGCCTTCGAACATGAGGGTGATGAGAGGCTTCGCCCACTGCGCGAAGCCCCAGTCATGATCTCCCTTGATGAACTGAGCGACCGTGCCACAACCGATTGAGAGCAAGCGGATGAGCCGGCCATCCTTGAAGCTATCTACCGGGGAATGGTGGGAAGAGGTTCGATGCAGCGGTAAACGTTCCCGCCTGGCTGGAAGCCACAGGTCTCATCCGGCCTGCAGCTGTTCACGCAACGGCCGTTGATGAAGGTGCTGCAGGGGCCGCAGTGGCACATCGTCTGGTAGCCGAAAGCTGTCACCCAGGTGCCGCACTGCCCGGTCTCCATGCCTGTCTTCTGCACGCAGTTCTCGGCGGCCAAGATGTTGAGCGAGTCCAGGCAGAAGAGGTGCACGTTCTCTCTCGAGCCATCGCCGCGGGCCGAGGTGCAGACCCCCTGTTGGCTATCGATGCCAGCACACTCGCAACTGCCGACGTTGTACTCGGGCAGGGTCTTACAGCGGGTGGTGCACTTGATGGCGACGATTCCTGCCTCGGCATCGCAGCGCACCCAATTGTCGCCCACGCAGTGACCGTACTGACTGACGTTGCCACACGCGCCACCCAGCGGGACACAGGCCGTGAAGGTGGGGTCCGGGACCGTACCGGGAGCGCACTCGCAGGTGGCTCCGTCCGCGCTACACGTCGAGCTGTTAGGGCAGGTCCCGCAGACGCCGCCGCATCCGTCAGGGCCGCAGCTTTTGCCGTCACACTGAGGCTTGCAGACCGGGACAGGCGGGGCGCTGGGCGGAGCCGCGGGCGGCTGCTGCGAAGGCGTCTCTTGCTGCGGTGGTGGAAGGGGAGCGACGGTGGTCCCTCCCGGAGCTGGCCTGTCGGTGATGGGTGCCTTCGTTTCGTTCATGAGGTTCTCCTGGTTGAGGAGGCGGCAGGTCGCCGCTTCCGCCCGGAAGCAAGCGGCGACCGGGCCCTCTGACGTCCAAGAGGGCGCCTGAGGCATCGGTCCGACCCGTCGGCATCGAATCGTGCCGGCCTTGTTCCATCGGCCGGCGCGATCGGTGCGGAGGGCCGATTGTTAGCCGACGGCGCCCGCTGGACTGCGAGAACGCCAGCAGGAGGCTTCCGACTTTGCCTGAGGGCTTAACGCTCCTGTGCCCGAGGTACGCGAGATTGGCAGGCCGGTCCGATTGGGCGAAGCCGGCTGTCGTGGAGGGCCGACTCGCCGGAAGACCTCCCCTAATCCGGAATCATCTTGTAGAGGTTAAGACCCGGCGCGTTCTCTTGCTCT
>JBGTHI010000528.1:0-2584 GCA_041746295.1 Myxococcaceae bacterium | reverse complement strand
TCTGCGGCGCGGCGGGAGGAGGAGGGGTGGTGTTGGGCGGGGCTCCCGGCTCTGCCGGCGCCATGCCCGCCCCGGTCCCGGTGCTCTCGGGTGGCTTCTCGCTGCCGGGGGCGTCCTCCGGTCGAATCACCTTCTCGCCGTTGTAGCCGGTGCCGCCGTTCTCGGCCTTGCTCCGCTCACGCACCACCGCCTTCCGCATTCGCGCGAGCGGTCCCGCTTTGCGATCGAAGTCGACCGCCACCTCGTAACCGGAGACCTGGCCGTAGAACTGTTCCACGAACTGCTGCCGCTCCTTCATCTTGCGCTCGAAGATGCGGCGGAAGTCGTTGGGGTCCTTCACGATGTAGGGCGTGAGGAACAGGAGAAGATTGGTCTTCACCTTGCGGCGGGTCTGGTCGCGGAACAGGTGGCCGAGCACTGGAATGTCTCCCAGCACGGGGATCTTCTTCACCGACTCGATCGTCCGCTCCTGCATGATGCCGCCCAGCACCACCGTCTCCTGATTGCGTGCGACGACCACGGTCTTGGCCGACCGCTTGGAGGTGGTGGGGCCGAGCACTGCGTCCTGTGAGGCGATCTCCTCGATCTGCTCGGCGATGTTCAACCGGATGTAGTCGCTCTCGTTGATCTGCGGCTTGACGGTAAGCTTAAGCTCCACGTTCTGACGGGTGATCGGTGCGTAGAGCGAGCCCAAACCGCCCAGCCCCAACCCCAGCGCCTGATTGACCCCGGTGGTTCCGGTGGCACCCGCGACGTTGCCCAGCGACGCACCCAGATTGCTGGGATTGAAGCCCGATTGGAACGGCACGTTCTGGCCCACAGTGATCTCCGCCTCCTCGTTGTCGCTGGTGAGGAGGTGAGGGGTGGAGAGCACGTTGACGTCGGAGCTCTCTTGTAGGGCGTTGATGAGTAGGCCGAACTGCGGCAGCTGGATGTTCAACCCGGGAATGGTGGTCAGCGGCCCCTGCAGCCCGGCCAGGAAGCCGCCCAGCCCCGCCAGGCTGGTCAGGCTGGTAGAGGGAGGGAGGCCCGAGCCCTTGTAGTTGGTACCCAGGATCAGAGGCAGGGTGCCGCTCCCCGTCTTGAGCGGGATGCCTCCGTGCATGTTGACCCCCAACGCGGAGTTCCGGTCGAGGTTGACCTCCATGATCACCGCTTCGATGAAGACCTGCCGACGCGGGATGTCCAGCCGCTCGATCACCCGGGTCAGGCTGCGGTAGTCGGACTGGCTGGCGATCACCACCAGCGAGTTGGTGGACTTGTCGGCGGAGATCTTCACCTCACCGGCGAACAGCTCGGCGGCGGTGGGGTTGCCCGAGCCCGAACCGCCCTGCCGGGGATTGCTCCCCGGAGGCACGTTGGGAGGCTGGCCGTTGGCTCCTGCACGGGGACGGTTGCTGGTCCCCTGAGCGAGAGACTGGAGCGTGCTGGCCAGCTCCTCGGCGTTGGCGTTCTCCAGATAGTAGACGTTGATCCTGCCCTCGCCCGAGACCGGGATGTCGATCTCGCGAAGCAGCGCGTTGATCCGCTCCATTGCCGACGGGCTGGCCACCACCACCAGCTTGTTGGTCCGCTCATCCGGGATCAGCTGGGAGAGCGTGGCGGGACCGGAGGAGGAGGTGGAGGCGGTGTCCCCTCCGGTGGGCGTTCCCCCGGGGCTGCCGGGCACGCCTTGCGGTGCATTGGGTGCCCGGCCCGCCTTTCCGTTCTTGGACTCGAAGAGCTTGGTGATCTTGTCGGCCATCTCCTGGGCCGGTGCGTACTTGAGCTGCACCACCCGCACTTCATCGGACGAGGGGCGGGTGTCCAGCTGTTCCACGATCTGATCCAACCGGTGCATGTTGGAGCCCAGGTCGTTGACGATCAGGATGTCCGGCTGGAAGGGGATCGCATCTCCCCCTTGGGTCACCAACTGTTGCAGCACGCCGCGGAGTTGCTCCACGTCGACATACTTCACCCGGAACAGCTTGGTGACCATCTGTTCGTTGGTGGAGTACTCCTCACCTTGCAGCACCGTGGGGATCGGGTTCTGCTTGGCCTTCTGCTTCTCGACGATCTTCAGGAACCGGCCGTAGGGATAGACGGCGAGGGAGTTGGCGTCGAGCGCAGCCAGAAAGGCGGCGTAGAACTGATCCGAGGTTACCTGGACTTGGCCATTCTCTGGTCCGATGATCGAGATCTTGCCGCGGATGTTCTCGCCCAGGATGAAGGTCTTGCAGGTCGCGTCGGAGACGGTCTGCACCAGCTTCTCGATGTCCACCTTGTCGAAGTAGACGCCGTACTTCGCGTTGCGCCGGACATCCTCGCACTGTGCCCGCCGGGCCACGGCACGGCTCTTGGGTGCCCCTTCGGTCGGGAGCTGTGGAGAGATCTGTCGCTCGGCCCCCTCGTCCGTTGCTGGAAGGGTGGGCTCGGCGGGCGCCCCAGGAGCCGGAGTCGGGCTGGGCGCGGAAGTGTTGGCCGGCTGGGCAGTGGCGCTGGGGGGCAGCTTGGGGAGGAGCGGCCGGCGCTGCGCCAGAGCGGAGGTTCCCGAAAGCGTGGACAAGGCGAGCAGGCTTGCCGAGAGGCTCGCGAAGAGGTGCGC
>JBGTHI010000527.1:0-1956 GCA_041746295.1 Myxococcaceae bacterium | reverse complement strand
GCACCCGCCAAAGGATTGGTGCGTGGCAGGTTCTGCGTTCCAACCACCTACGAGCGCTGTCTCTGCTGGTGGTCGTCACTTACTTCACCACCACCCTGGTCGACTTCGAGTTCAAGGCGATCGCGGGCCGCGCGCTCCCGGTCGACCAACTCACCGCGCTCTTCGGCTACATCTCCTTCTGGGTGGGGCTGGTCGCGGTAGGGCTACAGCTCTTTGGCACCGGCAGGCTGTTGCAGCGGCTGGGGGTCATCGGCGCGCTCGCGGTGCTTCCATCCACCCTAGCGATGGGCCATCTGGGTATGGCGATCTGGCCGGCACTCGCGATGGCGACAGCCCTGAAGGGATCGGACTCTCTCTTCCGTTATTCGATCAACGACGCCACCACCCAGATCCTCTATTTGCCCACCCCCTCGCACGCCCGGGCCTCCGCCAAGGCCTTCATCGACGGCGTGGTGAAGCCGCTGGCGATTGGCCTCGCCGGAGGCGCGCTGGGGCTCTACGGAAGGATGAAGGGGCCGGGGAACCCCGGAGGGGCGAAGATCCTGGCGTGGGTTGGCCTCGCGCTCTGCCTTCTGTGGCTGGTGCGAGTCGTGTCATTGCGCTCGACCTACCTCGCTTCACTCCGGGAGGTTCTCCGGAGGACCGATGCACGCCCCGCCCTCTCCGACCTTCAAGAACCCTCGGCGCTGGCGGCTCTCCGCCAGGCGCTCGCCAGTTCCGACGCCCGCGATCTGCTCAACGCCTTGGAGCTGGCTCCTCAGTTCACGAGCCTCAATCTGGGCGAGCAGGTAGAGAGCCTGCTGGCCCACCCCGATGCCGATGTTCGCGCAGCGGCGCTGGGCTATCTGGGGGGCCGCGACGAGACCCGCTACGCGGCAGCAATCGCCCTTCGCTTCGATGACGCCCAAACAAAGGTTAGAGCCGCCGCGATCACCGCGTACTGCATGTTGGGCAAAGACAAGGCGGTCAGGACGGTGACGCCTTTCCTGCAAGCGCCGGAACCCGACGTGCGGGGAGCGGCGGTCGCCGGAATGGTTCGCTTTGGCGGTCTCGATGGAATCCTCACCGCCGCCGAGTCGCTCAAGGGGCTGATCGGCCACTCGGATCCGAGGATGAGAGAGCACGCCGCGAGGGTGCTGGGTGAGATCGGCGTGAAGAATTTTTACCATCCGGTTCTGGAGCTGATGAACGACCCTGTGGAGGAAGTCCGCGCGGCCGCCATCGGAGCGGCGGGCGCGCTGCGCAGCCCCGAGCTGGTCCTCCCGCTGCTCTACCGCACGCCGCACAGCAGAGAAGGTCGCGGCGCCGTGACCTCTCTGGCCAACTTCGGGAGCACAGTGCTGCCGGTCATCGAACGAGCCTTGAACAACCGACAGGAGGATCCGGCCGTACGCAAAGGCGCCGCGCGCGTCCTGGGTCGGGTCGGCCAGCTCCAGGCGCTCGAGCTGACCTTGCGCCACCTGGCTGAGCCCGACGACGACGTCCGCGGTCAGCTCTTCCGTGCTCTGATCAAGGCGGGCCGTGGCCATCGGCTCTCACCCGCGCAACAGGAAGGGATCCATGAAGCGCTTCGGCTTGAGGTCCACGCCGCCCGCGAGACAATGGCCTCGGCGGAGGTACTGGGGCTGGAGAACGATCGAGAGAGTTTCGCGCCGGGGCCACGCGATTCGCGGTCGCTCCTTTCCTCTGCCCTCAATGAATCGATGGCTCAGGCCGAGCGGCGCATCCTCACTCTGCTGACCGTTCTCTACCCGGATGCTGAGCTCGACCTTCTTTCGCTGAGCAGCCGCGACACCCGGGATCTGGAGTTGGCGCGCCGCCGAGCGATGACGGTGGAGCTGTTGGATACCCTGCTTCCGCGTTCCCTTCGTCAAGAGGTTCTGCCCCTGCTGGAGGACGGTCTGCGGGCCGACAGGCTCCGGGCCTGGGCCAGCGCGGGGCATGCCGTCCCGGTGC
>JBGTHI010000526.1:0-1928 GCA_041746295.1 Myxococcaceae bacterium | reverse complement strand
CCGAGCAGCTTCGCCGCGCCTCGGGGGCGCGTGAGCGAACGCACGGCGTTCTTCAGCCCCTTGCGAGCGAGCTTCCCCGCCTCGCCTGGGCTCGGCCCGAATCCGGCCCGCCAGAGCAGTCGCTCCGCCTGCCGGGCTCCGAACCGGTCTTCATAAACCGGCAACGACACGTCTCCCCCATCGGCATCCCGGGCCTCACGGTTTAGCGCGATTCATCCGGCTGGACGATCGTGGACGTGAATCCGGCCGCGGCCGGCCTCGCTTCCTTGTCCTATGCTGGCCCGATGAGCGAAGTAGAGACTGCCAGCAGCCCGAAATCCAGCTCCCGCAAGGGTCCGGCGACGATCGGACGGGCCTATCTGAATGCCCTCTCCGATCACGATCTGGAGGCGGCGCTGGCGCTCTGGGAGCCTGGGTCCGTCGACGTGCTCGTCGGCATGGCCGATATTCGCGTGCCCGAGGATTTCCGCTCCTGGTTCGGCAACCTCTTCGAGGCGATCCCTGACTTCAGGTTCGAGATCCTGACGGTGACCGCTCAGAAGGAGCGCGCCGCCATCCATTCGATCGTCCGCGGCACCTTCAACGGCACCGCGAAGTTCGAGGGCCTCTCCCCCAACGGGGCACAGGTCGAGCTCGACGTCCTCGATCTGCTCACGGTCCGCGAAGGCAAGATCGTCGAGAACCACGGCTTCCTCAATGGAGCCGAGATGGCACGCCAGCTTGGCGCGCTCCCCCCGCAGGGCTCGCTTGCCGAGCGCGGAATGACCGGCGCGCTCAACGCCAAGGTGGCGGCAACGAAGCTGCTCGAGCGCGCTCGCTCGCGCTAGCGGGCGGCTCGCTCAGAGCACCGGCAGGAACTGCTCGATCTCCCACGGGGTGACCTGGACCCGGTAGTCCTCCCACTCCGCCCGCTTGATCTCGATGAAGCGGTTGAAGGTGTGTTCGCCGAGCGTGCGCAGGACGAGCTCCGACTCGGCGGCGACCTCGATCGCCTCGCCGAGGTTCTCGGGCAGATGCTCGATCCCGCGCCGGTGGCGATCCTCGGGGGTGAGGTGATAGAGGTTCTGCTCCATCGGCTCGGGTAGCTCGTAGCCCTTCTCGATCCCCTCGAGGCCGGCGTGAAGCATCCCGGCGAAGCAAAGGTACGGGTTGGCGCTGGGGTCCGGGCAGCGCAGCTCGGCCCGGGTGGCCGACTCCTTTCCCGGGTGGTAGAGCGGGACCCTGATCAGCGCCGAGCGGTTGCGCCGCGACCAGGCGAGGTAAGTCGGCGCCTCGTAGCCCGGAACGAGGCGCTTGTAGGAGTTGGTCCACTGCGCGAACAGCGACGAGATCTCGCGTGCGTGCTTGAGCTGACCGGCGATGAACGCCTTCGCGGTCGGTGAGAGGAAGTACTGGTCGTCGGCGTCGTAGAACGCGTTCTTGCCGTCGCGGGCCAGCGATTGGTGGACGTGCATGCCCGACCCGTTCTCGCCGTTCAGCGGCTTCGGCATGAACGTCGCGTGCCAGCCGCGCCTCATCGCGTACTCCTTGACCGTGATTCGGTAGGTCATGCAGTCATCGGCCATCGAGAGCGCATCCTTGTAGCGCATGTCGACCTCGTGCTGGGAGGGCCCCACCTCGTGGTGGGTGTACTCGACGTGGATCCCCAGCTGCTCGAGCGCCAGGACGGTCTCGCGGCGGACGTCGGAGCCGGCGTCGAGGGTCGTCAGGTCGAAGTAGCCTCCCTCGTCCAGCACCTCCGGGATCCCACCGGGGGGCTTGGCGTCGCGGAAGTAGAAGAACTCGAGCTCGGGCCCGACGTTGTAGGCATCGAAGCCCATCTCCTCCGCCCGCTTGATCGCCCGACGGAGGATCCATCGCGGGTCGCCCTCGTAGGGGTCGCCGCCGGGCACCTGGATGTCGCAGAAGAGCCTCGCGGTGGGCTGCTC
>JBGTHI010000525.1:0-7217 GCA_041746295.1 Myxococcaceae bacterium | reverse complement strand
TCTCCGCAACCCTATTTTTTGGGATCGGCGCGGCGTCGGTGATAGCCGCGGGCGGCGGGCTCTACCTGGTCAGACGCCGGAACGCGATTCCGGCCGGCGCTCTGGCGCGCCGTCAGGATGCCTGGCGCCTCTTGAGGGCCGACGACGCCACCTCGCGGGCGGAGGCTAGGAACCTGCTGGAGCCCCTGGCCCACGGCGAGGCTGAGTTGCCAGGGGCGCGCTTTGATCTGTTGTCTTTGGTGGCGGTCGACTGGGATGAGGCCAAGTGGGAGTGCAGCCGGCTGCGAGAGCAGTCGTCGCGCCTGGCCCGGGAGATCCTGGCGCTGCAGGAGGCCAAAGCCCCTCTGGATTGGCAGGTTCGGGCGAACGCGCTGGACGCGGAGCTGGCCGAGCTGAGGATCAAGTTGGAGCCTCTCAACGCCCGCGAAAAAGTGCTGGCCGTGGAGGCGGAACGGCTCTTCCGCGCCTTGCCCCAGGGACAGGACGAGGCGCTCTCGGTGCAGGACGCCGCGGCGCTCAATCGCGCGCAGGCGCTCTACCACGCGGTCCGCGGGGAAGAGGTTGCGATTGCGCTGGCGCACACCTATCGCAACCGCAAGCCGCCGGAGGGCCAGGATGGCTGGGGAGAGGTGGCGCTGGCGGAGTTCACGCTCAACTCGCCAGCGGCGGGAAACGCGCGGCGGAAGGCGGTGGAAGATCTTTGGGCCTTCCGCGCAAAAGACGCCAACTTCATGAGGATCCAGGTCCTGTCGGGGCGGCTGGCGCTACAGCAGGGAGACCGGGCCCTGGCCCAGAAAGCCCTGGAGGCGGTTGTCGCGCTCAATCCAAAACATCGGTTTGCAGCGGAGGTGCTCGCTGTGGCACACGAGGCTGCGGCTCTGGAAGCGGAAGAGCCGGAGCAATAATGATCTTCTTGGTTTTTTTCTGGATGTCGGTGCTGCTGCTGCTGCACACCTACTTCTTTTACCCGCTTCAGCTGGTCCTCTCCGACCGGTTCCGCCGCTCGATGCGGCGCTTCGCCGGTATGTTGGAGGAGCGCCCGCGGGGGCCCGCGGCCCTGGGCGATTGGCCGCACGTGAGCCTCGTCGTCGCCGCATACAACGAGGCCTCCTGCATCGGTGAGAAGGTCAAGAACAGCCTGGCCTTCGACTACCCGGCGGACCGTTTTCAGCTGCTGATCGGCTCGGACGGCTCGACCGATGGGACCAACGAGATCGTTCAGGCGGTGCAGGACTCCCGAGTAACCTTGAACGCCGCCGATCGCGGTGGCAAGGCGTCGGTGCTCAACCGCTGTGTGCCGATGGCCAGCGGCGACATCATCGTGCTTTCGGACGCCAACACGATGATCGAGCCCGACGCGGTGAAGAAGCTGGTCCGCCACTTCGACGATCCGAACGTCGGCGCCGTCTGCGGCAAGCTGAAGCTCTACAACCCCAGGAAGCAGGAGTACGAGGAAAGCGCCTATTGGGCCTATGAGTCGATGATCAAGCTCTACGAGGGACGCCGGGGCGCGGTGATGGGCGCCAACGGCGGGCTCTATGCGATCCGCCGCCGGCTGTTCCGGCCACTCTCGCCCAAGACCATTACCGACGACTTCGTGATCCCTCTGCGGATCGTCCAGCGCGACTACAAGTTTACCTACGAGCCGGAAGCGGTGGCGCTGGAGGAGACCACTGAGGACTACGACAGGGAGTTTGGCCGCCGGGCGCGCATCGCCGCCGGCAACTTCCAGAGCCTGACCTTCTTGACCGGCCTGCTCTCTCCGGTGCACGGATTCGCCGCCTACGCCCTCTGGTGTCACAAAATCCTGCGCTGGTGTGCGCCGGTGTTCATGGCGGTGGCGCTGCTCTCCAACCTGCTCCTCTTGGAGGACCGCTTCTTTCAGGTGATGCTCGGGCTCCAGGCTGCTTTCTATGGGCTGGCCTGGCTGGGGAAGTTTCGAAACCTGGGCGGGCCGCAGCGGCGGTTTGCGTCGATCGCCTACTACTTTGTGGTGATGAACGCGGCGATCGTGGTGGGGTTTTGGCGCTTCTTGCGGAACAGCCAGCGAGCCGCTTGGGACAGGACTGTTAGAGCGGGGGGCTAGCTGCGCCAGCCCCCCCGGGATCTCGCTCCGGCCCGGGCCCCCCCCCAAGTCGATGGAGGGGGCAAGCCCCCACCCGCGCCTCCGCTTCGGCCGTGGCGCTCTGCTACCTGCACAGAGGGCACTACCGCCTGGCTATCGCGCGGCCCACCGGGAGCAGGGTGGCGTAGCCGCTGAAAAGCTGCGCGGTGAGCGCCTTGCCGGAGCGGCGGAGCACGTCGTTGACCCGCTCATCGGTGTGCGGATGGAGCTTGGAATCGGGCAGGGCCAGGTTCATTCGGTAGCGGACCACGCCACGGGCGACGCGGTGAATGACGGTGACCGTCCCGTCGCGATCGATCGTCTCCACCACGCCAACGTGGGTGAGGCCGTCGTTCAACCGGCCGTCGCGGTTCTGGTCGTAGGTGTCGCGGAAGAAGACCAGATCCCCCGGCAGCGGACGTCCGCCGTGGAAGATGCGGCCGTGACGCTCAGCGAAGCGGTAGATGGCGGTGACACCGTTGTCGCCCGGCTGTCCCTCGGACATCAGATTCGCACCGAGCTGATCGTAGAGCCCGCCCACGAAGCCGGTGCAGTCGCTGGGGTAACTCTTGCCGTTGAAGGTCACCCGCGTGCGGCCAAGCGACCGGCGCGCCAGCCTCACCGCCCGTTCCCGGCTGCCATCGGGGAAAGAGAGGTAGTCCGGCTCGAGCTCCAGCGAAGGGGGGATGGGACGACCGCGGTTGCAGCCCAATGCGCCGCAGAGGGCCAGTAGGGCCCAGAGGGTGCGTCGCGTTCCTACTCGCTCTTTGGACCACATCACCGGTTCGCGGCTCACTCTTATCCTGCTCCTTCAACGTCGATGGTCAACAAACGGTATCTCGAGAAATGCGCAGGGTAGTTCAGAGTGTGGTAGACATTAGGAGCATCGTCTCTAGTCCGCCTCCGAGGCTCTCTCCCCACGTTCATGGCCGATAAACCGCGCATCATCGGCATCGACCTCGGCACGACCAACACCTGTGTTGCGTCGGTGCGAAACAAGATCCCCAAGGTAGTTCCGACCGACCGGGGCAATCTGATTCTGCCTTCGGTCGTCGCGCTCTCGGGCAAGGGTGACATGCTGGTCGGCGCGGTGGCCAAGGACCAGATGGTCACTAACCCGCGCAACACCATCTACGGCGCCAAGCGGTTCATCGGGCGTAAGTACAACTCCCGGGTGGTGCAGGAGCTGAAGCAGTTCTTCAGCTACGACGTGGTTGAGGGTCCGCAGGGCGAGGCGGCAGTCGCGCTGGGCAACAAGACCTACACCCTCCCGCAGATCTCCGGCTTCGTGCTGTCGCAGGTTCGGACCATCGCGGAGCAGTTCCTGGGGAGCGGCATCGAGGACGCGGTGATCTCCGTCCCGGCCTACTACAACGACCACCAGCGCCAGGCGGTGAAGGAGGCGGGGAAGCTCGCCGGCTTCAACGTGAAGCGGATTGTCAATGAGCCGACCGCGGCGGCGCTCGCCTACGGATTCAACCGGGCCCTGGACCAGAAGATCCTGGTTTACGACCTGGGCGGAGGCACCTTCGACGTCTCGGTGCTGCAGCTTACCGGCAACGTCTTCGAGGTGCTGGCCACCGGGGGTGACACTTTCCTGGGTGGCGTCGACTTCGACAACCGGATCATCGGACATGTGCTGGAGGCCTTCCGCAAGGAGACCCGGGTCGATCTGGCGCAGAACCCGATCGCGATGCAGCGGATCAAGAACGCCTCCGAGGCGGCCAAGATAGACCTCACGCTGATCCCCAACGTCCTGCTCGAGCTTCCTTACGTCGACGAGCGGAAGGGGAAGCCGCTGGACCTTCGCGTGCCGCTCACCCGCGAGGAGCTCAACGCCCTGACCGGCGATCTGGTGGAGCGCAGCTTCCAGATCTGCGACCAGGTGCTGCAAGAGAGGGGCATCGCCCGATCGGAGATCGACGAGATCATCCTGGTGGGCGGGCAGAGCCGGATGCCGCTGGTGCAGCAGAAGATCTTCGAGCACTTCGGGAAGCATCCGCGCAAGGGCGTCCATCCCGACGAGTGCGTGGCCTTGGGCGCCGCGCTCCTGGCCGAGTCGCTGGGCAACATCGATGCGGTGACGCTGTTGGACGCGGTGTCGATGCCGATCGGCTACAGCCTGCCCAACGGCCGGTTCCGCCGCGTGATCGACAAGAACTCGAGCATCCCGCTGGTGAAGAGCTTCCGCCTGCCGTTCCCCGCCAAACCCGGTGACCCCTTTGTGGAGCTGGATGTGTACCAGGGGGAGAGCGAGCAGATCGTGGACAATGAGTACCTGGGCACGCTCCGAGTGCCGGCGGCCTCGGCGGGGCGCAAGGTTGATTTCCGGCTCAACGAGGAGTGTCTGCTCCAGGTGTCGGTGGAGGAGCAGGGCGGTGGAAGCCGGGCGGTAGAGCTGGCCGCCAACGAGCCCCCGGAGTCGCTGCGCCTGGCCCTGGAAGAGACCTACGCCCGGCAAGCAGCAGGTGGTGCCGAGCAGGCACCAGGAGGCGGAGGGCTCTTTTCCCGCTTCAAGAAAATGCTGGGGCACTAGTAGTAGAGGGCGATGCCGCTTTTTCCCTCGAAGGCGTGGTGCGAAGAGGCGATCCGCCTGGCCAATGACGATCCCGACGCGGCGCGCGCGTACGCGGGTTGGGACTCGGATGTCGGGATCATCGTGGGGGCCGAAGCCGGGAAGCTGGCCTCCGACTTCGTGGTCCATCTGGAGCCGGTGGAGGGGCGCTTCAAGCGGTTCCGGCTGCTGCGCGAAGCCGATGAGCTGGAGGAGCTGGAGCCGGCCTACCGGCTGTCGGCGCCCTACTCAGTCTGGAAGGCGCTGATCCAGGGAGCGCTCGACCCGGTGGAGGCGCTGGTGCGGAAGAGCCTGCGCGTGGACGGGGACGTGCAGCCGTTGATCGAGCGGATGCAGTATCGGGGGATCGCGGAGCGGGTGCTGGGGCGGCTGCACACGGTCTTTCCCAAAGAGAACTAGGCGATGAAGCTCTTCTCGGCGCTCACCTGGTTTCTGAAGGACCCGGCGCGCGCGCGGGCAGTGGCGCGGGCGATGAGCGCAGCGCAGAGCGGGAAGGCGCGTCTTGAGAAGGTTCGAGTGGCGGCCCTGCATGCGTTGTTGCTCCCGGTGAAGGAAGACCTGAAGCCCTTGAGCAAGCGGCTGGCGAGGCTTAAGCGCAGGCTGCGAGATCTGAATGAGCGGCTCGACGAAATGAATTTGAAGTAGCTGAAATACTGCCTCGGATTCTGGCCGCTCGTGCCGGCTTCCCGGAGCGGGAGCCGGCTCATTCCGTTCGCAGCCATCCCCCTGATACGGGCGTGGGCCTTCAAGGACACATCGATGAGAACGCACGTCCTGACGCGCAACCATCGGGCGGGCTCTGAACGCCTTGGTTCCCGCCCGGTCTGCAGTGGAGATCGCCGGCGGCCAGACCAGGATTTCCCGCCGGTCTCGAGCAAGCATTTCGATTCATGGTCTCCAGGATCGGGTCCCCCCGTCGTTCCTCCGGGCAACATCGGAAGGGTGTCGCGCGATCCCGGCGACTTCTCACACCGCCGGGTCGGGTCGATCGAACCCACACCTGAGCTGCTCATCGTGGGAGCGTCGCTCCCGGGACTTGAGGAGGCCCGGGCCGACCTCCAGGCTTTCGTCGATGCACTCCCTCAAGCGATGGCGAAACAGGCGCAGCTTGAGCTGCGATTTTTTGAGATTGCGCACTCGCTGTTGATCGCCCGGGACGTGCCGCATGATCTGGTGGATACGCAGTGGGGAAAGGGACTTGCGGTTGTGGTCGATGGTCATGGCCTCACCGGCGTGGAGATGGTCGCGCTGGAGGCCGAGCGCCAAGACTACGCGTTGGTGTTCAGTCTGCCGGCAGTCGCGTCGGCGGATCGCGCCGCGGTGGACCCGGTCGCCCGGCAGATCTATGGCTCGGGTAGCCTTCTGGAATGGGACAACGCTCGCAGTCACGACCGCCGTGCCTTGGGGGAGGCGATAGCTTGGAGGAAGCTGACCCGCGCGGGCGTGACGCTCTGGAATGGCGCTGTCGATCTGAGGGAGCCTTCCGCTAAGGGCGTGGATGAACCAGGAACTCTGGACGCGGCGCTGTCGATCCCTTTCGTCAGACCGTTGGCCGATCTATGGGCGGTCCGGCGGGGACTCAGCGCCTATCAGGAGCTCAAGTCAGGCGAGATCCGGCAACCACGCCCAGCCGAGGCGTTCGACTGGCCGAACCTCAGCGATGCCTGGATCGAACACTTCCTATCGCCGAGCGGGCTTGAGCTCGGTGAGCTGATTCTGATCATGGGAAAGGCGAGGGACGGTATTGAGGCCTCGCGGACTTGGGCAGAGCGGGCGTTCGCGGTTATGGACGGACAGACGCGCTTTCGTCTCCCGCAGGAGGCGCTCTCCGAGTCATTGGGCGCAGACTGGGTAGCCGAGATCGCGGTTCTCGGCGAGTCGACCGCGGCTTCGGCGACTCTGACGCTCTCCCTCAGCGGTAAGGAGCTGGCGGACCGGCTGCGCTCGGGATCGCTGTCGGCCCGGGACCGTAGCGTGCTACTCGAACGCTCACGGGCGGCCCTGCGCGGGCTGATCGAGGTGAACGAAGGCTTGGGGACAATGGCCGAACAGCTGAACGGCGGCATTCTCTTGCTCGACCTCGGCCGCGAGGAGGTCGAGGCGCTGCGAGAGAGGTCGAGAACGGTCTTTCCCGGACCGCGGCACCCGAAGGCCTTAGAGCCGTACAGAACCTCCGAAGAGCTGATTCAGCTCCTGGATGCCGCGCTCGGTTCGGCGCTCGAACGCGCGCGCTTATGACGGAGCAATCCCGTTGACAGCCAAGGGGAACGTAAGGCAGTTTCGCGGCCCCTTGCGATAGGGCGCATAGCTCAGCGGTAGAGCACTGCCTTCACACGGCAGGGGTCGCAGGTTCGAAACCTGCTGCGCCCACTTCTATATTGCCAGTATTTCCGGCAACTTAGTCCCCATGGCGTAAACCCCCTGGGCTTGCCCCGGGGATATAAGCCATCCTTGCCAGGGGGTTATGAGGGGGCTCGGAGGGCCCCCTCATCCACATGAAGCGAGCGAGGCGGTGGAGGTGGCGGTAGCGTTGGAAAA
>JBGTHI010000524.1:0-7763 GCA_041746295.1 Myxococcaceae bacterium | reverse complement strand
TCGTTGCCGCGAGGGGCTCAAACGGTGGAGGGACCCTTCGGTGCCGTCCGAGCCGGGAGCGCCTCCGGTCGCGAGGGGCGGCGGGAGATCCCGGGCCGGCCGTTCCGCGACGCGTCCGCTGCCGCTCGAAGGGACCCTCCGCCGACTGCAATTCGCGCCCAAGTGGGAACGGCAGGCGGTGGCCGGCACCGACGGCCAGGGATATCTGTTGTCCGGAGGCTTGGGACCCCTCTACTCGGGTCTGGAGGTTGCCACGGCCTTCGACGCGGAGGGTGAGCTGATCTTCCGCCGCACGGCGCCGCACGGGGTGGCCTGCTCCCGCGAGGGCGCGGTGCTCGCCGCCTACGAGGACCGGCTGCTCGCGTTCGTACGCGATGGGGGCAGCGCGCGCTGGCTGAGGAACCACGACGGGGTACCGGTGGGACCTCGCATGGATTCACATGGGGACATCTGGTTGGTCGAGCTGTCGGGTCATGGGGTGGCAGCCTTCAACGCGATCACCGGACGCGAGCTGTGGCGGCTGGTCCCCCCAAGGTCCCTCCACTGTCAGCTCAGCGTGATTGGATCCCGAGTGCTCCTGGGAGCCGATTCCGGCTTCCTCTACGGCGCGGATCTCGCCGACGGCCAGGTCCGGTTTCGAATCCGCTCGCCGCTCCCCCTGGCCGGGCCCGCCGTAGCCTGGGGCGAGCGCTTCCTGGCGACCCTCGGCCGATCGGAAGAGACCCTCCTGTTCGCCGCCGGGGCGGACGCCGGGAACGTGCTTTGGAGCCAGGAGCTGCGGCTGCGCTCGACCGCCAATCCGGTAGGCATCAAGCAGAAGGTCTTCCTGGCGGGTGTGCGCGAAGGAGAGCCGCTGCTCCTGAGCTTCGATGCGAAGGGCAAGCCGGCATGGGAACGTCGCCTCCCTCTGGCGGCCGGTCCGCTCCAGATGGCCGGGACATCGCGGGGTCTGGTGGTATCGGATCGCTCGGGTGCGGCCACGCTGGTGAGCGCGGCAGGGAAGATCGAATGGGTGCTGGGCTCTTCCGGCCAACCCCTTCGCCGCGGCCTTCTGCCCCGCCTTCAGCGTGGGCTCCTGATCCTTCCGGGTGAGCAGCTGCGAGCGGTAGAGCTGCACAGCGGCCGGGTGCTGGGAGAGGTAAACGCAGGCGCGGGACTACTGGACCTAGCGATCGACCCTAAGCTCGACCTGTATCTTCTGGAGGAGAGCGGCCGGCTCCGCGCCTACCGCTTGGCTTCGCACCTTGCCGTCGTGGGACTCTAGCAACTTCGCGGGAGTTCGGCGCGACACCTATGCGGGAGACCGCCGGATGCGTTGGACAATTCGACATAACTCCGCTCTCTACGTGGGTGGCGCGACCATCCTGGGCGCCCTCCTGGGCAGCAGGCGCGCACAGAGGGAGATCGAACGGGACTGGCGGATCTCGCCCTATACTCCGGTCCTTCACCCGGTCTACGCCTCCCGCTACCGGCAATTCCGGGCAGCGGAGTACGCCGCTCTTCTCGGGGCGAGCATTCTGCTCATCTGCGTGGTGGCGAAGCGCTCGCCCTCGCTGAGGCGGAGATTCCGGCTCTAGAGCACTGCCTAAAGCACCCTAGCGCGCCGTCTTGCCGGGGTTGATCTCCTCCGGGCCCCGCACCGAGTCCTGGGCGTTCTCCCACTTCTCCCCCGCGCGCAGCTTCCAGGTGGGGGGCGGATCGAGCTTCCAGATCATCTGCGCATTGACCGGGCTGCCCACCGGATTGCCCGCGCTGACGTCAAAAGTGAGCTCGGTCTTGGCGATCTCCGCGGGGATCCGCTCCAGCTCGTAGTAGCCCAGCACCATCTGCGGCGGGAACTCGGCGATGTAGCGCTCCGGCCAGTCCACCTTCATCGAGGGGCCACCCGCAACGTTCATTTCGGCGAACAGCTTGCCGTTCTTGTCAAAAAGCTTGGTGTTCAGTGTGTAGCTCGCGCTCACCATCATCTTTTTCACGCTGCGGCCCTGGCCTTCGTCGGCACGAAGGTCGCGCGGAACGCCCCACAACACCACCGGAAGTCGGATCCGCTCGCCGGTCACGGAGGGAACGATCTGCGGCTCCAGGACATCGACGCGGATGCCCTTGTCGGTGGCGGTCCAGGTGGGGACGTAGCTGCCTTTCCGGAAGCTGTCGAAGACCGCCTTAACCTGCCCGTAGGTCGCCTTCCGCTCCGACAGTTGGGGATCCTTTCCGCCCCTCGCCTCCAGCTCCTTGAGATAGTCGTCGAAGGCGCGGTTCCCACCGAATCGCGCCTGCTGCTCTTCCAGCTCCTTGAAGTACCAGCGGAAGAGCGAGAGGGCGTCGGTTTGCGCCGCCTTTGGATCGGGCGTGCTCCGAACTGGCCCCACCTTCTCCAGATACTCCTTCTGGATGCGGGCCAGCCCCAGGTCGCGCTGGGCCTCGAGTACCTTCTCCTGCCCTCGCTTGGACATGATCGCGAACGCCACGATCACACCCACCACTGCGATCAACACGCCCAAGGCTCGCTTCATCGTCAGACGCTCCGCGGTGCACCGGGGAAATGAAGACTAAGACTAAGCACATCTCGAGAGCTATTCCGAATTTGCGCCACCCGTCCAGGCCTATGGCCGGGACTCGCGCCTCCCAAACAATCGCCATATGAAACGGCGTCATGTCCCACGTGCTCATCACCGGCGGCGCCGGATTTCTCGGCATCAACCTGGTCCGCTACCTTCTGGACAGGGGATTCCAGATCACCTCGCTGGACCTGGCGGATTTTGACTACCCCGAGCGGGACCGGGTGACCGACCTCCGGGGTGACATCCGCGACCTCTCCGATGTTGCGCGCGCGATGAACGGCGTCACGGCAGTGGTCCACGCCGCCGCCGCCCTGCCCCTCTACTCCGAGGCCGACATCCGCTCGACCGATGTCGGGGGGACCCGGCAGGTGCTCGAGGCGGCTCGTACCGCCGGCATCGATCGGGTGGTGCAGATCTCCTCGACCGCGGTCTATGGCATTCCCGATCACCATCCTCTGCTGGAGACCGACAGGCTCGTGGGCGTCGGGCCATACGGCGAGGCCAAGATCGAGGCGGAACGGATCTGCGAGGAGCACCGGGAGCAAGGCATGTGCGTTCCGATCGTTCGCCCAAAATCGTTCGTGGGACCCGAGCGGCTCGGGGTCTTCGCGCTGTTCTACGACTGGGCCAAGGACGGCCACCACTTCCCGCTGCTCGGAAACGGAAAGAACCGCTATCAGCTTCTGGACGTGGAGGATCTCTGCGACGCGATCCACCGCTGCCTCACGCTGGACCGGGCGCGCGTGAACGACACCTTCAACATCGGAGCCAAGGAGTTCGCCACCATGCGCGAGGACTACCAGGCGGTGCTGGATGCGGCCGGCTTCGGCAAGAAGATGGTGGGGCTCCCGGCGGGGCCGGCGATCTGGGCCCTCCGTGCTCTCGAGGCGCTGAAGCTCTCGCCCCTCTACAAGTGGGTCTACGAGACGGCGGCTAAGGACTCCTTCGTCTCCATCCAGAAGGCGGAAACGGTGCTTGAATGGACACCGCGCTATTCGAGCTCGGAGGCGTTGGTGCGCAACTACCGCTGGTACCTAGAAAACCTCCACCGCTTCGAGCACGTCTCGGGCGTGAGCCACCGCGCTCCCTGGAGGCAGGGTGTGCTAAAGTGGGTGAAGCGGCTCTTCTAAGAATCGGGGGGATGACTTCGCCCCTCCCCCAAATCGATCAAGGGGGCAAGCCCCCACCCCCGTACCCCCGGGTGGAGGCTTGCCTCCTCCAACGACTTGGAGGGGGTCGCTTCGGGCCGGCGAAGCCGGACCCTCCGCTTCGAATGGGGGATTCACTGAGCTCGGGGTCGGCGAAGCCGATGAACATCTTCTAACGTTTTGAGCCTACCCGGCGCTGCGAAGGCTCTCGTAGGACGGTCCGGGAGATGCTCCGGCGACTTCAGCCGGCGCCGTCCTGGGGAAACGGGCGACGATCCGGGCCCCGCCTTCGACAGCCTCCTCGCAGTGGATACTTCCGCCCAGGTAGGCGACTTCGCGGCGGGCGAGAAACAGCCCCAAGCCCAGTCCAGAGCCCGGCGGCTGGGTGGTGAAAAACGGATCGAAGATCCGCTCGCGCATCGGCTGAGGCACCCCGCCTCCCGAGTCGCTGACCGAAACCAGAACGTCGTTGCGCTCCTCGGCAACGGAAACCGCTACCCGACCGGCAGGTCCCGCCGCGCGTCGGGCGTTCTCCAACACCTTGACCAGAAATCGGTTCACCGAGTCCGAATCGCTCTCGGCCATCAGGCGGGCTGGCGCCGCGAGCTCCGCGTTGTATCGCCGCGCGCACTCCCGCGCGATCGGCACCAGATCGAACGCCGTGCATTGAGCCCGATTCTCCAGCTCACCCAGGAGCTTGACAATGGTGGCCACCCGCGTGAGGCCTCCCTTCAGCTCGAGCGACATCGCGCCGATCTCGGAGAGGTCGTCCGAGGCGGTCTTCAGATCCGCCGACCGCGTGGGCTCCTGGAGCTCGCCGGCCATCTCCGCCAGCGTACCGGCTGTGGAGAGCGCGATGCCGACGGGATTGTTCAGCTCATGCGCCAGACCGGCTGCGAAGAGCGACAGCGAAGCTGCTCGGCGAGCTTCATCCAGGGCGCGCTGCTGGGTCCTCAGTTGCTGGTAAGCGAGCTGCAGCTGCGCATGCACCCGACGCAGCTCCCCGCTCAGGTGCGCCTGCACCGAGACGTCGGTGAGCGAGAGCAGGGTCAGCCCGGGCTCCGCTTCCAGGTGCAGAATCCGGAGGGCGACCGCCCGAGACTCCCCCCGCAAGGTGGTCACCTCCAGCTCCCGAAAGTGGCCGGGCTCGTCAACCAGCTCGACCCGGAATGGAAAGCCGGAGGTCCCCCTCGCCTCCAGGAGCGACAGCGGCCTTCCCTGGAGCGCCTCCAGGGACTCTCCCAGCACCGCCTCGGAGGCACCCCGCGCCGCGAGAATGGTTCTGGTGGATCGGTCCACCAGGAGCGTCAGCTCGGCACCTTGATCCAAGAGCGCGCTCTCGATCTCCAAGCGATGCTTCGCCCAAAGTGTCTCCATTGTCAGTTGATCGGCGCCAGCGAGCCGGTGATCTCGATCGCGGCGATCAGCTCGGCGCGGGTCGCGTCGTTGATCGTCTCGAGCCCCAGCCGCGCACAGCCTGGCGGCGGCGCCATCTCGGCATCTTTGGGGGTGGAGACGTCGGCCCGGCCCAGCCTATGCGCCCAAAAGTCGGCCGCGCTCACCACCTCGATCAGCGGCAATGCGGCAACCCCGGCCTGCTGCTGCGCATGATGGGTCGCTACCACGCGGCCCAGGCTGACCGGGAAGCGCCACTTCCTGGCCAGCTCGCCGCCCGCCCACTGGTGGTCGACGCCGATCCGCTCCTTCTCCAGCAGAATGTCGTCGCTCCCGGTCTGAGACACCGCATCCAGATAGGACCGGCTCTGGTTTGGAAAGAGCGCAAACAGGGCAACCCGTCCCAGGTCGTGCAGCAGCCCCGCGGTGAAGGCGACATCGGGCGGCGCGGAGCGGGTCTTCAGGGCGATATACCGGCTGAGAGCAGCCACCGCTTGCGCGTGCTCGATGAAGCTCTGTGGGACCGAGTGACCCGCTCGGCGCAGGATCCCGTAGGACTGGAGGCAGATCGCCACCTGGTGGATGGTGGAGAAGCCCATCGTCAGCACCGCGCGCTCCACCGAGGTGACGCCGCCGGGCACCGAGTAGAAGACCGAGTTGGCCATCTTCATCACGCGCGAGGCGAGCGAGGGATCCCGCTCCACCACGCGGGCCAGGTCGCGCGGGTCGCAGCTGGGGTTGGCCAAGCACTCCTCCAGCTCGATCACCGCCCGGGGGAAGGGCTCGAGCTCTTCGAGGGCAGCTAGACTTTGATCAGCGGAGACGGGAATGGGGACCATCACTCAAGAGCATAGCCGACAGTGATGACGGCGCTTTACGCGCGCTGGACCTACAGGGGTGCCGGGTCGACACAACAGGGTACGCAGAGGTGAGCCGGTTCATCTTCTGTCCGCGATTAGCCCGCCTTGGACGATGAACTGCCCATCGGGGACCGTGTCCGCAGATAAGCGACAGCCATGACCAACCTGATCCGACACCGCAGAAGCCTTCGGGACGCCGCACGCGCTGCCGAAGGTACAAAGCGGGGCACGCGCCACGCTCCAGGGCACTGGAAGCCAAGCTCACCCTGGCCCGGATGGTTCCCGGCCAGCTCCAGCAGTGGGTCGCGACGCGGCTCGATCCGCTTCCGACCGCACCGCTGCTTGCCCCCGACCATCCGATGAGTCAGCTGGCCCAGGGCGTGGCCAACGACCTATGGGTCCATGCCTCGCGCCACCGGCCGGAGGTCCCGTTCCGGCTGAGCATCCTGGACGATGATCGCCCTATCACCGCCGCCCGTCCTGACGGGGAGATCCTCATCTCTCGCGGCACGGTGCTGGACCTCCAGAATGAAGCGGCCCTGAGCTGGGTGCTAGGTGAGCTGACCGGCAGGGTGGTCCTCCTCCACGACGCGCGGCGGCTCCGCCCGGCGCTGGCGCTGGAGGGGCTGCGTTCGGTGGGTTCGAGAGGTTCGATCGCAGCGAGCCGCTATCAGGCTCTGCTCTCGGCCGTGCTCGGGCTACTTGCGGGCGCCTTCGACAACCGGGCGCTGATCCGAGAGGCCGGAGCCTACGGTCTCCAACTGACCCACCAGGAAGCTGACAATGTGACCGGAGCGCTGGAGCTCATAGAGGGGACGATCCGGAGCGGCACCGCCTCACTCGGGCCCGCCCATCCCGAGGTGGTAACCGCGCAGGCCCTACGGGGCGCTCTCCTAATGAGCCAGGGTCGATTCGAAGAGGCGCTGTCGCCTCTAACGGCAGTCGTTCGAGCCCAACGCAGTCACCACGGAGGAGAGGAGAACGTCCCAACCGGCGAGGCGATGATTCAGCTGGCGCGAGCTTTCCACCCCCTGGGGCGCCATGACTCGGCACGAGAGCTCCAGGAACGGGCTCTGGGGATTCTCACGCGGCTAAGCAATGACGATGACACTGTAGCCATCCTGAGCGTGGCAGGAGATCTGGCCTCAACCCTCTCATCAATGGGGCAGACGAAGGAAACGCTGCGCCGGCGACGCGACCTCGTCGTGCGGCACACGGCCGCGGTCGGAGCCGATGACCCGTCAACGCTCGCCGCGAAGGTGAACCTGGCAACGAGCCTCGTCGCCACCAGAAAGCCCCAGGACGCGGTCGATCTTTTGGTCGAAGTGGTGGCGGCATACGGAAGGATTCCCGGCGATCACAGAAGTGAAGCCCTGGTGGCGCAAAACAACCTTGCGACTGCCTTGGCCCACACGGGTAAGAACGAGCTGGCACTGACCCTCTTGAGGGAGGTGGCAGATGGACATTCGGAGCTCACCGGCCCCTTTAGTGTCAACGCCCTCGCAGCCCAGGTGAATGTCTCGTCGGCGCTATTCCGAACGAACCGACGGGACGAAGCGCTCGAGCTCCTGCGCGCATCATTCGAAGGAAGCCGAGACATTCATACGTTGAACCACCCGATCACGATCCAAGTCTTGGAGGTACTGATTGCCAGGTTGGGTGACGCCACTCCCCGGGCCAAGGCCCGGGGCTTCGCGGCCCAGGCTACGCTTTTCGCTTCCTGCGAGTGACCTTCGGGCTGCGTGATTGTTTGAGTCGCTTCACTCTCTTCCTGAGCTTCGTACGGGCGAAAAGCTCCA
>JBGTHI010000523.1:0-3409 GCA_041746295.1 Myxococcaceae bacterium | reverse complement strand
TCCTCGACCTCGCCGTCAAGAAGTCGAACGTGAACAACCTGGAGCGGAGGTCAGCTGCAGCCGACAAGTCTGCCAACGTCGCGGCGAAGTTAGCCGGCCTGCCGAACTACACCGACCATGCGACCTCCTCCTTCAGCCAGGGCAAACCGGCGAGCCTCGTCGACTATGCCGGCGGGAATGGCAAGAACAGCTCACTGACCAGCGAGCGGATCGGCGACGGCAAGAAGGCTTGTCTGGAGTTGGCCGAGGAGTACATGCGGAAGCAGACCCCCGAGTTCGCCGCCCGCTTCGGCTCGCAGATGGTCTTCCTGAAGGACAATCGGCCGGGTGCTGAGGGGGCCGACGGTCACGTGGTCGTGAAGAACAAGGATGGATCCGTCCACGATCCTTCCAGCGGGACCGACTACGACAACCTCAAAGCGTTCACCGATGAAAACGCGCAGTACCAGTCGGCGACCGGCTCGCCCGCCGTCGCGGGAACCCTGGATGGCAAGGACGCCTACAAAATCTTCCGAGTCGATCCCGGGGCGGAACGCGATGCGGCGGTGAAGGCTGCCCGTGGAATGACGCCGGCTCTGGCAAAGATGCTGGTGGCCGACGGCGGTGCCGAGCCGACCGCCGAGCAGAAGAAGGCGGTCGACATCACCACCCCGCTCTCGGTCGATGATGAGGATCGGATCACGGAGTTGGCCAAGACCATGAGAGCGTCCACCAACGGCGGTTTGGACGGGGGCTTCGGAACCAGCGACGGAGGAGTCGACGAGGCTCTGAGCGGTATTCGCACGCCGCGGGAAATGTATTTCTTCAAGCAGTACGTCAGAGAGGAGACCGGCAAGGATCTCGTTCAGCTGATCAACGATGAGTACGCCGATTCTCCGGATAAGCGGCTAGCGACTCTCGCCAGGATCCACAAGCTGGACGCGCCGTCTGCGTTGACCGCATCGACCAGCGACGACATCACGCCCGACAACCCCAAGTGGGTCAACCAGAGCGACCTGGCCAAGCACCCCCCCACCAAGTACACGACCAAGGACGGCACGGAGGTCGACGAGCTGAAGTGGGCGGACGACAAGGCCGGGGAGTTCCACTCCATGACTGTCGGCGGTTGGGGGGACCTGGGCATGGGGACCAACGGAGATGACGCCAAGATCGCCACCTGGCTGGGTGAGAACATCAAGACGCCCCGCGAGATGGCGCTCTTCGAGACGATGCTCCAATACAAGGGCGAGGACGACTTGAATCCGAACAGCAACAAGCTGGACGAGATCCTAAAGGGCGAGCTCAGTGGCACCGACCTCTCCCGAGCCGAGCGCCGCGTCAAGCTGATCCGGAAAGGCGACAACATGGATCCGGAGATCAGGAAGGCGGCGGAGTCGGCGCCGACCGGGAGCACCACGCCGACCGGAACCACCACGCAGCCCGGCACCGATGGTACCACCACCCGGCCTGAGCTCGCCTCTACGCCGACTCCGGGCAAGGACTACGAGGTCAAGGGCGGCGACTGGCTCTCGAAGATGGCGGGGGCCTACCAGAACACGGACAGGCTGAGGGCGGCCTATGCCATCGCCTACTACAACGGTCTGGAGACCCCGAACCTGATCCGGCCTGGGGAGAGATACGTCTTGCCGACGCAGGAGCAGATCGAGGCGTTTCTCAAGGCGGCAAAGGTCGATATCGGCAATGGCTTGACGGCCAAGATGACGGTCACCTCGTTGGAGGGTCAGACGCTGCCGGAGAAGTTCAAGCTCGAGAAGCCGGCGACCGACACCGACACCAGCCCCTCGGCGGACACGGCCACCCCCTCGGGGGACACCAGCACGAACACCACTGGCGACTCGAGCGACACCACCCAAGCGGACTACGCCGCGGTTGGGTGAGAACACAGCTCCCAGATTCCCGAAAGCGGGGGCCTGGGAGCTGTTATTGGGTCTCCGGTAGGGTCCTCTCCAGCTCAGCGATGAAGTCGGGAAGGGGCTTCCGGTAGGTCTCCTCAAACGCCTCGTCGAAGCCCGCCCCGTCGTCCATCTCCTCGAGAAGCTCGCGAATTCGCCGTTCGCCGCCACGGGCGAGAAGGGCATCGAAGGCGTAGTGGGCAAGACCGTAGCGGGTTCGGCCGCCGTCCCGCTCTCCGAGCTGGTTTTCATCCTCCCGCTCCTCTTGAAAGACCGAGCGCCCCTCCCGGAGCTGCTCCCGAGACGGCTCCTTCCAGCGATAGGCCTGCCGCGCGGTGTACGAGGCCATCCCTTCTCGAAACCAGAATGGGATGCCCTTCCGGCGCCATCCAGTGCGCGTGGAAGCATGCTGGTACATCAGCGCGTGGGTCAACTCGTGCAGCACCAGCTCATCCAGCTCGGCTTCACGCGCACCCCGGCGGCCCCAGGCAGAAGGGGAGAGCAGGAAGATTTGATCGTAGCGCGCGAACCCCCGGCGATCTGGAAAGCGGCCTTCACCCACGGCCTCATCGAAGCGCTCCCGATCCGGAAGAACCAACACCTCGACCGGATCCCGGAAATCTCCCCAGCGCTTGAGCTCCCGTCCTGCCCTGCGCACCGCACCGACCACCTGCTCGAAGGCGTCGCGGTCGACCTCTTGGGCGCGGACGGTGAAGGTGTTGCTTCCGACCTCCAGCTCTTCTTCCTGAGCTTCCTGAGCTTCCTGAGCTTGCTGAGCTTCGCTCTGCTCCCAATCCTGCCCGCCTCGTCCGGAGCGACACCCCGTGACCAGGCCCAAGGTAGAAAGCGCGAGAAATAGGGACGGAAGAAGGGGTCGCAAGGTCATGGCTCCAGATCGCGCAGGCTTCGGGTGGTGAGCAAACGCTCCGCGCTCGCACGATCTACCTTGGCCAGATGCATTGCCAAGGCGATCCGGGGATGGCCCCCAGCATCGCGCAACAGCCGCTGCGCCGCCGCCGGCTTGAGGCCGGTCAGCTCGCTGACGATCCGCTGAGCGCGGGCCTTGAGCTTGATGTTGGTCGGCTGGAGATCCACCATCCTTCCCCGGTAGATTTTGCCCAGGCGGATCATCGCCGCGGTGGAGATCGCGTTGAGGGCGAGCTTGGTGGCGGTCCCCGCCTTGAGGCGGGTGGATCCGGCCAGCAGCTCGGCGCCGGTGTTGAGCCACACCACCAGGTCCGCCGGCTTGCGACGGGCGGGCACTGGCGAGCAGCAGATCAGCGCGGTGAAAGCACCGGCGCGCCGCGCTTCCTTGAGCGCACCCCGGACGAATGGAGTGGTGGCGCTGGCGCTGATGCCGCAGACCCAGTCGAGCGGAGTGGCGCCAAAGGAAGAGACCGCATGGGCACCGGCCTCCGCATCGTCCTCGGCACCTTCGACCGCATGACGAAGCGCCGGCCAGCCGCCGGCGATCACCGCCTGAACACGGGAAGGATGCAGGCCGAAGGTGGGAGTGA
>JBGTHI010000522.1:0-3564 GCA_041746295.1 Myxococcaceae bacterium | reverse complement strand
GGACCCGCGCGTTCGAGAGCAGCTCGCGCATCGCCTGCTCGTATACCGCCGCCCGCTCCGACGTGCACGCCGTCGGGGAGGCCCACGTTCCAATCGCTTGGGTGTGCAGAAACGGCGCGGTGGCCCAGATTCCCGCCAGCGGCATCGTCCGGTAGCCCTTCTTTCCGGCGGCGCCGCGGGCCTTGTAGAGATCCGACGAGAAAGGCGCCCAGAGCTGGCCGGCATCCCATTTGTTGGTGAGCGCGCGGCAGGCATTGGTGTTGTTGGCGGGATCGGCGTCGAGCGGCTTCACCTCGTCATTCGACAGGACGCGCCGCCCATCCCCTTCCACCGAGTGGCAGGAGGCGCACTCGCGAGCGAAGAGCTGCTTGCCTCTCACATAGGCGCGGTGGTCATGCGGCGACCCCGGGTACTGAGGCGATCTCTGCGACTTCAGGAACGCCGTCAGGTCGTCGAGGTCCCGCTGGGGCGGGAAGTCCGGGCAATCGCGGCGACACTGGACAAGGTCGATTGGGGCACTGGGATCGGGCCGATCCGCCCGGGGTGCGACGCACTCGGCGAAGCAAACCCCTATGTTGGTGTAGACGCGAGTGGCGGCAACATCACCCCCAAGGTCGTCTTCACCTCCTTGGCCGTTCCGCATCTTGGGTTCGTCCAAGCCCACGTCGAACGTCGGACGGTGCTTGTGCTCCCAGAAGGCGGTGATCACCCCCGGGTTCATGATGTTGTCGTTGAAGAGCGCGGTCGTGTCCACGGTGCCATCCGCCCAGGCCGCGAACATCAGCCGCCGCGGATCGGTGGGCGCCAAGTTCGCGGAGAAGATCTTCCCCGACTTGAGGTGCTGATTCCCGATCGTGGCGTGGATGTTATGCCAGCGCGGCTCGTTGGGGTCGGTGGGAGGATCCAATGGGTCGAATCCTGCGTGGCACGAAGCGCAGGCGACGCCGATCAGCGGAGTCCCTCCGGGTCCGGGGAGCTTTCGGATCCCCACCACTCCGGAGGCCTCCGGGTCCGGGCAGAGGTCCATCCCTCCCGCCGGGTTCGCCTCGCAGTCCGGATCGTTGATGGTGCCCCAGGTCTGGAAGCGCTGAGCTCGGGGCGTGGTGAGCACGGCATCGAACCCAATCTGGATCCGCTTCGCCGGATCGGGATGGGCCGCCAGAAACGCGAAGAACTTCTCCCCGCCGTAGGTGTTGTTGAACCAGACCTCCCGGCCGTGCTGCTTGCGGCGGCCAAGCGCGACCTCTTGTCCTTCCGCCTGATAAGCGTCTAGCGACAGCGAGGGTGGCACGGTCCCGGGACCCGCCTCAGGTGAGCCGCAGCTCCCCAGCAACAAAAACGAGACGAAGAGCAACGGCCGCGAGCATCTGAGCATGGTGACCCCCCAATTGCGTGAGGATCGGAGGCTAGCGGAGTGGACCCCCTCAGAACCGGAAATTGAGGTGGGCGCTCGGCCCTGGGACCCATCGGTCGATCAAACGCTTTGGGCCGAACAGTCGCCCCCTCTCGATGACGTAGGCTCGCGGCCCGCGCTGTCCTTGGAAGCTGCGCGCGAACAGCGCTGGCTCGCTCATCTGGCCCACTCTGCCGCGGCAATGAGATCGGCGAATTTGGTCATGCGCTGTCCTTCTCAACCCCTAACGAGCCTACGCAATCGGCGGGACCGGATCCTCATGCCGCTTCGGGGATGGCGGGATGGGGCACATCGGAGGTCTGAGGGAGACGGGGCACAGGGGTCGGCGAGGGAGAAGGCACGGCGGTCGGTGAGGGAGAAGGCACGGCTGGGGTCGGCGAGGGAGAAGGCACGGCTGGGGTCGGCGAGGGAGAAGGCACGGCGGTCGGCGAGGGAGAAGGCACGGCCGGGGTCGGCGAGGGAGAAACCACGACGGGGGTCGGTGAGGGGGAAGTCTCGGCCGGGGACGGCGAGGGAGAAACCACGACGGGGGTCGGTGAGGGGGAAGGCTCGGCGGTCAACCAGGGAGAAGGCTCGGCCGCCGGGGTCGGTAAGAGAGAAGGCTCGGCGGTCTCGATGGGGGCAGGCAGTACTCCAGCTACCCCCGGATCGGGACCCGGGGATGGCGTCAAGATGAGTTGGCCGTTCGCGCTCGGAGGCGGTGACGTCCAAGGCGACGTTGCAGGGTTGGGGTCGGAACGGGTGCCAGAGTTGGTACTAGAGAAATCGTCCTCCCCCCCACCGCTCTGGCCAAGGTGAATTGCGAGGGGGAATAGGACCGCTAGAGTCGCTACGCCCAAAGCCACCCAGAGCCCAGGTGGTACTTCCCCGTAACCCGCGGGTAAGAAGCCTCCAATCCGCGCTCCGAAAGTTGTTCTCTGGGCGCTTCGTCGATGCGCAGGTCCAGGCTGTATCTTTCTGTTCATTTCAGATTTCTGAGAAACCAGCAGGTGGTCTCCCTATCACATTTGCTAGTCAGGGTCACTTAGCGTGATGTAGAGACCCCAGACAACCTGCCGATGGGACAAAGGCTCGGGTGAATGTTTCCATCGCGTCGGCGGGAGCGAATGCTGGACTTGAGGTGGAGGGAGTCGATGTCTCTACGAGGCCTAATAGTTCCTAAGAGCCGGAGACAGCGACCTTCTTTGCCCCGAGGGCGAACCTCCGACAAGAGCGCCGTGCCACCATCGCTCTCAGTGCGGATCAAGCGCTTCCGTCCCAGGACCTACTCCTTCGAGCGCGATCTAGTGGGTCCGAGGCTGTCCCTCGTCGACAACACAGGCGATCTGCCTATATGTCTGCGCCTCTCAAACGAGGGGCTCGAACTATCCTTCAACTCGGGCTCCTCCTTCCATCGACCGGATCCAGCCCAAGCAAAGGCGTTGCTGCTGGGGGTTCAGGCCAGCTTAGACGCCTACTTTATCAATAAGCCGCGCTGGCTTCGCGAGATCTATTCACTATTGCTGGCCGTTCCCGAAACTGGAGCGCTGTCCGAAGCTGGATCATCGCTGACACGCAGAGCCGTCGCCATAGCCTGGCCAGATCTCGATTCTAAGAGAGCGGCGCAAGTGCTCGACGCGCTCGACTCAGGGTGGAGTGCGGAAGACTTGGAGCTCCCGGAAAAGATTCCGTGGGAGGCGGTGGGGCTTCGAAGACACCTCGAGATACTACGTTTGTTCATCTGCGGGATCGCAGAGCTGAAGTTTATCGTCTCCAGCGAGAACCTTTCAATCCTCGGCGGGGATGAGTTCACCATCGCCGAGCGCCGCCGGCTCCCTGCCGCCTGATGGCCTTGCTCTGGTAGCGCCATACCATCTGTAGAACAAAGCCTAAGCGGAGGTACGATCCCTCTCCGCATCCCAGACGGTGATCGGGGCATAGGGCCCGGCCACTGCGACTGCCGGAGCCATCATCATCGCCCAGGAGCGGAATGCCAGTGCCGCCTTGGCTCCAGCGATCGCGCCGTCGATGAAGGACAGGATAATGGTCAGCAGCAGGCCGGCAGTTACGACCGAGGGGCGCTCCGCGCGCTTCCATCGCGGACAGCAATCAACTTGATATAGTCAATGACATAGTTGACTAATGTCATTGATATGGGAAAGCCACGGAAG
>JBGTHI010000521.1:0-6598 GCA_041746295.1 Myxococcaceae bacterium | reverse complement strand
GCAGGCTGGGTGCCCGGGCCGGGTTCAAGCGCAACGAGCAGATGCTGGCGATGGCCCCGCGCTACGTGATCGCCTTTCCCGGCAACGGCGTCACCGAGCGTCTCGTCATCGAGGCCAAGACGCGCCGCGTCACGGTGGTCGATCGCCGCGGTCCCCTGGGGACTAAGCCCTCCGGCAGCTAAGCGCCCAGCCGCGGACATTCGCTAGCATCGGCGAGCTTCCTGAAAGCAGCCGACCGACAGTGTCCTGAGATCGCTTCAAGGGTGCCGCTGATCGAAGCATCTGTCCAAGGCGATGGTGGTGGCCCTAACGGCCACTCTCCTCCGAAGGCGCTCCTTATCTCGTGAAGCAATGTACTGTCAGATGCAGTATTGCCGCGACCGGTGTCTACCGCTTACGAACGTAGCAGGAGCTCCTGAAGGCTGCATAGCTTCCGTAGCTCGCAACCAGAAACGGAACGGCGTAAGTCAGCGCCAGCTTCCAAAGGATCGGCACCCTCCCCGTAAGTAACTCTGGCCCTTGGTTTATGAGGTTGAGGCCTGCCCCCACGAGAAACGCGACGAGGAGCGACCGTCGAACTGTCCGTCCGGTAAACGTGCGCTCTAGTGCTTCCCGTGCCTTCATTCCGAGTACCGATACCGCTCTGGTTGAGGTCTCCCATTTTGGGCCTTTAGCGGGCGGTCCGCTTTCCCGCGAGCCGCTAAATCAAGACCGTTTTCTGGTGGCTGCCGTTCACTCGGAAGGAGTTCGCAACAGGGGGAGAAATAGAGAGGGCAGCGGAAAAGCGGGTCGCGCTCTCCATGGAGGTGCTCAATCAGTGCGAACCGAGACCGCCGCCGAAAAGTTGAGGAAAGAGGCCAAGCAGGAGAATCATTCCTACTCCCGCGGGGCAAAGCCAGGCGACCAGAAAGCGCCAGAGCAGCAACCCGGGACCGCTGAGCCCAGACTCTTGATCCACGAGCTTTCGGTCGGCCACCCAGCCGATGAAGATCGCGGTGATCAGCCCCGCCAACGGCAGCATGATCCGGGAAATGACCCCGAACTGCGCGTCGAACCAGTTATAGTCGCTGAAGCCCGGCAGAAATGCCAGCGGCCGCAGTTCGCTCAACAGGTTGAAACTGAGCAGCGCCGGCACGCCAAGCAAGAATGCTGCGGCGGCGATCGAAGCCACGCCAACCGCTCTGCCGACGCCGAAACGTCGGCAGAACCAAGCGACGACCACCTCAAGCATGGCCACCGACGAGGTGATGCCTGCGATGAACACAAGGATGAAGAATAAAAGCCCGACCATCGCGCCGCCCGGCATCGTCTGGAACGCGACTGGAAGGCTCTGGAACAGGAGGGGAGGCCCGACGCCCGGCTCCATTCCGACAGCGAACACAAACGGAAAGATCGCCAGCCCTGCCAGAATAGCGACAAGCGTATCCAGCGCCGCCACGGAGAGGCTGGCGCGGGGCAAGCTGGTTTCGCGCGATACGTATGCGCCGTAGGTGATCATCGCCGCGCCGCCGAGTGCGAGCGAGAAGAACGCCTGCCCAAGGGCCGCGCTGACGACTTGCGGCTGCAGCATCTGGCCGAAATTCGGAGCGAACAGGAATGCGCTTGCAGCCCTGAGATCGCCGACCGCCGCAGCGTAGCCGGCGATCGCAAGGAGGAGCAGGAAAAAGAGCGGCATCCCCCAGCGCGCGAGGGCCTCGATTCCGCCTTTGATTCCGCGCATCACGATGGCCGCAGTGCACACACTAAGGATGAAGTGCAGGAGCAGGAGCATTGATGGGCTGCCGAGGAGGCCGCCCATGATACCCTTCACATCATCAGGCGAGCGGCCTTCGTAGGCTCCTGCGAACGGATCTCCCCGGAAAATCGCCGCCACCAGATCGGCGGCAAAGCTGGCGGCGTAGTACAGCACCCAGCCGATGACGACGGTATAGACGCTCAGCGCAAGGAAAGTACCCAGCATGCCGATCCATGCAAGGCTCGCCCAGGCGGACGAGGCGCCGGACCTGCGGGCCACGGAGATGGTGCTTTCGACCGCGCTGCTTCGGCCGGCACGGCCGATGACGAACTCGGCCAGGAGCAGCGGCGCCCCTACCAGGAGCACGCAAGCCAGGTAGACGATTACGAACCCCGCGCCCCCGTGCGCTCCCACTTCGGCCGGGAAGCGCCAGAGGTTGCCCAGTCCCACCGCGGAGCCGGCAGCTGCCAGGATGAACGCTGCGCGAGACGACCAGTTAGTCTGTTCGGGCATCGACCTGCTCCTGCATCCGCAAGACGAAGCTTCCATTGGCGGTCGAGGAGCTACTGCCGATCATCGGCACCCCCCCGAGCAGCTTGTTGCACCGTCAAACAACATCAGCGCCGGTGGTGGCATGATGCACTTGCTAGTTCAAGTATTCTCGGAGCTGTCGTCCTGTTCGAACAGGCCCTGGGCGATTGCTTCGTCGATCCGGTCGATGAACTCGAGGAACAGGGTGAACTCACCCGGGCTGTACAGCTTTCTCGCGAGTTCGCCCGAATGCTCCACTCTAGGCACGATTCGGCTGCAGAGATCACTGCCCTTCGGTGTCAGGTCCAGGAGCACGCTCCTGCTGTCGCTCTCATGCACGGAGCGGGTAAGGAGACCTAGCTTCGAAAGCCTCGATGCGGCGCGCGTGATTGTCGCCCTGTCCATGCCGGTCAGGGTGCTGAGCTGCGTCGGGGTGCAGGGACCTTGGATGCCGATCATCCCGAGCGTCCGCCACTCCCGAGCGGAGATCTCCAGCGCGCGGACATAGCGCTCCGTCGTGGCGCGGCGGATGCGGAGCGAAAGCTGCGCGAAGCGGTAGGGCAGATGCGAGTGCAGATCCATGGCTCCTGCAAGCACGGAATCTTTTCGCTTGCAAGCTGTGTCAACTCGGAGAACATTGAACATTCAAGTATCGAGTCGGGGAGGGCGAAATGAAGAAGATCGCTGTGATGCTATTGTTCTGCGGGGCCAGCCAGCTTGCGCTCCCCGCAATAGCGCAGGATGTGGCTCCTGCGGGGCCCGAGGGTGCAGTGCCGCTCGATCTGAGATCGCCGGACGATTCCACTGATATCGTCGTCACCGCCCAGAAGCGGGAGGAAGCCCTCTCGACGGTGCCGCTTGCCATCACTGCGGTTTCCGGGGAGGCGCTTTCGCGCACCGGAATTGTCGACGTCGCCGCCATCGGAGAGCTGGCACCGAACGTGAACTTCGCGAACGAGACCGCCCGCGACGCGGTGTTCATCACCATCCGCGGAGTCTCGGCAACAGACACGCGGAACGAGGCCGACCCGACCACCGCGTTTCACATCGATGGCACGTACGTGCCGAGGCTTTCCGGGGCCAACGCCTACTTTTTCGACGTGGACAGGGTGGAGATACTGCGCGGGCCGCAGGGAACCCTCTATGGCCGCAACAGCACGTCCGGCGCCGTCAACCTGATCAGCCGCAAGCCGGACGGGACCTTCGGCGGTTTCGTCCACGCGACGTACGGCAATTTCGACCGGTTCCTCACCACCGGCGCGATCAACATTCCCATCATTGGAGACCGCCTGGCTGCCAGGGCGGCATTCATCACGGAGACGCGGGACGGATACAGGGACAACAGTCCGGTTCGTGAGCGGGGCGACGATGCCGAAGATTATGCGGGCCGTTTTCACCTCCTCGCGCGGCCGACGGATCGGCTGAGCTTGCTGGGTACTTACGAGCTCTATCGCAAGAGCGGGGTTGGCGGAGTGCAGGCGTTCCTGCCCTTCGAGGGGAACCCAACCCCCCAGGTCGTCGCTCCCAACCGGCGCAGATTTCCTCTCGATACGCAAGGTTTCCGCGACAACAGCACAGACTCGGTGCGGCTCACCGCAGACTACGATCTCGATTTCGCGACGGCGACCTACCAATATTCCTACCGCAAGGAAGATCGCGACGTTCTCAACGATCTCGACGGAACGGCCGTTTCCGATTCGACGCTGCGGGAAACGTTTTCGTCCGAGGCCAGCACGCACGAGCTGAGGCTCGTCTCGGCCGGCGACCGCCGGTTCGACTGGATCTTGGGCACGTTCTATCTGGACGAGGAGATCAACAGCATCTTCAACATCCAGATCCCGACCGCGATCGGCGCCTTCAGCCGGCTGGACTTCGATTTCATCGACCGTGACCAGAGCAACCAGTCCTATGCCTTCTTCGCGCAGGCCACTTACGCGCTGACCAGCCGTCTCGATCTGACGGGCGGCGTGCGCTACACAAAGGACGAGAAGGAAAAGCCGGACAGTCAGCAGATCATTCGCCGTCTCGACTCGCGCGGTCCGCCCCCGCTGCAGACCATCTCGCAGAACCAGAGCGCCGACTTCGACCGTGTCACGTGGCGCGCGGCGCTGGATTACATGTCGGACGGGGGAACCCTCGTCTACGGGTCGGTCAGCACCGGCTACAAGGCGGGCGGATTCAACAGGGGAACCAGTCAGCAGATCTACGATCCGGAAACCGTCACCGCGTATGAGGCGGGGGTGAAGACCAAGCTGTTCGACAACCAGGTTCGTTTGAGCGGAGCCGCTTTCTACTACGACTACAAGGACCTGCAACTTGCGCAGGTGGAGACCCAGGCGAACCAGGTGATCGAGAATATCACCCGCAACGCAGCCTCCGCGCGCATCTGGGGTCTGGAGCTCGAAGGTTCGGCCACGCCGTGGGCCGGCGGCACGCTCGGATTCGCTCTGGGCTATCTCAACACCGAGTTCGAGAGCTTCCCCAACGTCCTAGACGACCTGACCGGCCGCATCGAGAACCTGTCCGGCAACAGGCTCGTGAACGCGCCGGAATTCACTGCGACCCTGACGCTCGAGCCCTTCATAATTCCGGTCGGACCGGGCGTTCTGGCGCCGCTGGTCCAGTTCCATTACGAGAGCGATGCCTTCCTCCGGGTGCAGAACCAGGAGAGCGACCGCCGCGACGATTTCACCAAGACCGACGTACGGCTGCGTTACAGCGACGTAGCGGAAGCGTGGTTCGTCGAAGGCTTCGTCCAGAACATCGAGGACAACAATATCCTCTCGTCGGTTTCGACGGGCACGTTCATCATCGGGGTCGGGCCGAGCTTCAAGGGCGTCTTCGGCGCGCCCAGGACGTACGGCGTGCGCGTCGGAGCCAAATTTTAGATTCGGCGACGGTTAAGCCGTTCCCTTTCGGAGAAGCACTGTGGGATTTTTCAAGAGTCTGAAGCCGGTGGGCGACGTGATGGCGCTGTTCAAGCGCTTTCCCAAGTCGGTGAGGCCGCTTCTCGAGTATCACGACATCGTTCTGAGGGATGAGAACTCCGCGTTCACCATCGGAGAACGCGAACTGATCGCCGCCTACGTTTCGTCACTGAACGGGTGCGAATACTGCTACACCGCTCACCGCCGCTATGCGGAAGCGTTCGATATCGACCCTTCCATCTTCCGGTCCAAGGAAATCGAGTTCGATTGGGATGTCCTCCCGCCCCGCCTTGCTCCCGTGCTGGAATACGTCCGTAAGCTTACTCTGGAGCCGGGATCAGTCGAACAGGCCGACGCGGATGCGGTGTTCGAGGCTGGGTGGGACGACGACGCGCTTTTTGACGCGATTTCCGTCTGCGCCTTGTACAACTTCATGAACCGGATCGTCGAGGGCTCGGGCATCAAGACCTATCACGATGCAAACCGGCTTTCTCCTTCAGCAATGCGTTCTTTTCGGTATACTAACATTGCTAAGATGATCGCCTCTACTTAAGTTTGTGGACAGGTGCATGCAGTCATCGAACCGGGGAAATGGATATTTGGCTAGACTGTATGTTAAGGTGGGTCCGAGTCCAGATCTGACGACCGGTTCTTGGCCCTAATCCGCCCGCCCGCTTATCCCATTCGAGCCCGCATAGCGGATCGCCCGCAAGCGGCCCATCAGTCGCGATTGCGTACGTCGCACAGCGAGCCCTCATCAGAGACGTAACCTTCGACCTACCAAGCGGTGAAGCGCAAATGCAGGCCTTGCGGCACAGGTTGCGAGCGCCAGACAGTTTCTGGCTGAGCCTCGCGCTTGAGCTGAGCCACGTGCCAAGCACGCTTCGCTTCATCTGTGAACGCCATTGTCCAGCTCCAACTTGGAGTGTGGCAGTAGGTATTAAGGCTGGTTTGTCGGTATTCGAGCCTAGAAGCAGACGGTCTGCAATCGGCCCAGAAAGCGACCATCAGTCCCATAGCAAAGCCGAGGATGCTGTCCCCTGCGAAATGACGCTATGTATTCATCATGGACCTCGACGACCTGCTGCGACGATACTTCTCATCCACCGATCTTGCGGCGGTAAGTCCCGATGTGCTGGCCTTGGGTTTGGAGCGCTGTCAGGTCGATCTCGGCCTCGAAAAGGACCGCGGCAAGCGCTTCGCCCTGTGGGCGCTGCTTTACATGCTTGGCTCCGCGCCTGACCTTGAGGCGGCGTTCAAGGACGCTGACGACCGGGAGGCGGCCCGCAATTTCATGGACCTGCTGGCGGCCAGCGAGGGCGAGGGGCCGGGCGGATAGGAGAGCGGGGTCCAGGGCGCCTTCGTCCAGCCACCCGAACCCAATCCGGCTTCTTCGCGAACAGTC
>JBGTHI010000520.1:0-9847 GCA_041746295.1 Myxococcaceae bacterium | reverse complement strand
GTGACGCGGTGCACCGCGCCCTCAAGCCGCTCCAAGTTGGCGGCCACCTCCCCCAGGTCCGGGGAGTCGAGGACCGAGGTGGGAAGCCGACTGGCCGCGGCCAGCTGGAACGCCTCCCGCAGCTCCGTGGTCTCCAACTGCAGGGACTCCATCGCGACCACCGCGTTCATGTCGGCGTCGGTCGGGGTCCCGCCCAAAACCATCTGGTCGGATACGTACAGCACCTGGTTCCTGTCATCGACCCTCGGCTCACCACCTCCCGGATCAAAACAAACCTTCCACTCCGACATGTCGGTTCCGGAGGCCACCGCGGCCCGCGCCAGGGCAGCATCAACGAAACCATCGATTTCACTTCTAGCTCCTCCGGTTAGCCGAAGGTCTCCGTTCCTCGTCCGCTCGAAGGTAACGTCGGCCCTGGCAAGCACAGCTTCCGCCGCTGCCCGAACCTTGCCATTCGCCTCCTCTGCCGCCCGGACATTCGCCGCCCGCGCTTCTGGGTCGTCAACCTTGAGATCTTCAGCTGGAACCCGTTTTCGAGTTACCCGGGAGAGATCCTCCCGCAGCTCTGTCTCTGTCCGCCTTTCCGTACGAATGTTAATGCTATTCCGCATGTCCGCGGCGGAGATGATCCGAGCATCGTCTGCCGCGGCCCGGTCCGTCGAAGAGGGAGCGCCGTCGCGGATCGACGCGTCCGTCAAATAGATCACGTGATTCGTGGCGTCGACTCCTGCCCGTCCCTCGGCGGAGAACCGGACCGTCCAGCTACCGGGATCGACCCCGGCCGCTTCCGCCGCCTGGGAGACCGCGCCGTGCACGAAGGACCCGAGCGGGTCGGTGTCGCCAGGATGCAGCTCGAGCTCGCCGTCTTCGGTCAGCGTGACGGGGACCTCGCGGTGAGAGAGGAGCCCCAACGCCGCGCTCAGAATTTCTTGTCTGGATTCCTCAATCCGTCGGTCGTTCAACTCCTCGTCGAGCTCGTCCATATCCCCCGGAGAGAGTCGGGTTTCCAGGGATGCCTCGAATTTGACCTTCAGATCCTCGAGCACCTCCTCGTCCTTGGCTGAGGCACTCTGTGAAGCAGGGGCGGCCGGATCAGCTGAAACGACCGGCGGTTGCGTGCTGCCGCTGGCCGCACGCGGTGAAGTAGGGGCGGCCGGAGCAGCTGGAGCGACCGGCCGTTGCATATCGCCGCTGGCCGCCCCAGGGCCGCCGTCTTTCGAGTAGGAGGCTGCGGGTCCACTCGCCCGGACTTCCTCCGGCCCCGCGGGGGGGAGCGGATCTATCACCGGACGGTTGACGGCGTTTCTTGGCTCGTCCAGTCCGTCCTGGTTCGTCCCCGGCCGTCCGGGCTGCACCCTAGCGGACGAGGCGAGCTGGCCCCGCGCCACTGCATCATCCTCCTGTGCACTAACTTCCACCTGACGGGTCACGTCTGCGCGCGGCTGCTGAGCTGCTGTCTGACCCTGGGGGCTAAGTATGCCCCGCGTCGTCTCCGGAGCCTCTCCCTCCACCTCGGCGGGCTCTTCCACCTCCGCGGACTTTTCCACCTTCGCAGCCTCTTGCCCGGCGCGCAGAGCGTCTTGTTCGGGAGATGCCCCCGGCACCTCCCGACCCACCTCCCGACCCACCTCTCGATCCGGTCCCTCAGGCCCAGCTGGTCCCGCCGCAGACATTCCACTCATGATTCACTCTCCTTAATTCTTGAAACCAACGAACCGCCGCTCGCGCCCGGCGACCGCCCAGGCATCCCCAGGCGCCTATACTCGAGTTTGCTTTGCTTCGCATCCAGCTCCGGCCTCCGGATGTGAACCCAAGCGGTGACGCTCTGCACACGCCGGCACCCGCTCACTTCGAGTCGAGTCGAACCTGCCGGAAGTAGGCGATAGTCTCCTTAAGCCCCTCCTCTGAGTGGAACCTCTGGCTCCCACCCAGCTGCCGCTCAGCCGGAAGGCGAGGCCGAGGTTGCCGCCTTCCGAGGTAGCCCTCCTCGCCGGCCGATGCGGCTGTTGGTCCGTTCATCTTGGGGGCGCCGCCTGGCGGGTCAGATTGCACGCGCTGTTCACCAGACCGACGTGGGAGAAGGCCTGCGGGAAGTTCCCCAGCTGACAGCCGTTGACCGGATCATACTCCTCGGACAAGAGCCCCACGTCGTTCCGCAAGGCCAGCAGCCGTTCGAACAGCGCCTTCGCTTCTTGAAGACGGCCGGCGAGGCTGTAGTTGTCCGCCAGCCAGAACGAGCAGGCTAGGAAGGCGCCCTCGCCGCCCGAGACCCCATCGATCTCGGTCGCCTTCTCCGCGGAGTATCGCCAGACCAGGCCGTCGCGCAGCAGCTCCCGCTCGATGGCCGCCACCGTCCCCGCGATGCGGGGATCGCTGGCCGGCAGGAAGCCGACGATCGGCATCAGGAGCGTGCTCGCGTCGAGATGCTCCGATCCGTAGGACTGCATGAAGGCGTTCCGCGACGGATCGAAACCCGAGCGACAGACCTCCGCGTGGATCTGATCCCGCTTCGCGCGCCAGCGGTCGACGGGCCCCTCCGCGCCAAGCAGCTCGACCTGTCGGACCGCTCGATCAAAGGCGACCCAGGCCATCACCTTGGAGTGGGTGAAGTGGCGGGGCGGACCCCGTACCTCCCAGAGGCCTTGGTCGGCCTCCGCCCAGACCGAGTCGAGATGGTCGAGCAGTTTTCGCTGCAAGACCCAGGAGAACGGGTCGCCATCCAGACCGACTCGCCTTGCCTGAAAGAGCGCGTCGATGACCGCCCCGTAGACATCGAGCTGCTGTTGATCGACCGCCGCATTGCCGACGCGCACCGGCCTGGACCCGGCGTAGCCGGGCAGCCAGTCCAGCTCCAGCTCCGGGAGCCGTCGCTCGCCGCCGACGCCGTACATGATCTGGAGCTTGGCCGGGTCGCCCGCCGCGGACCGAAGCAGCCAGTCGCGCCAGGCACGCGCCTCATCCGCATATCCGGTCATCATCAGCGCATCGAGGACGAAGCTGGCGTCGCGGAGCCAGCCATAGCGGTAATCCCAGTTGCGGGCGCCTCCCGGCCACTCCGGAAGCGAGGTGGTCGCCGCCGCCACGATGCCGCCAGTGGGCGCATAGGTCAGCGCCTTGAGGGCCACCAGGGATTGAACGACCGCGTCCCGGTAGGGACCGCGATAGGTGCAGCGGTCGCTCCAGCTCCGCCACCAGTCCTCCGTAGCACGGAGCTCCTCGTCGGCCTCGAGCGGCGGAGGCGATGGGAGGTGCGACGGGTGCCAGGTGAGCACGAACGGGACTTTGTTACCCTTCGCCACCTTGAAGTGCGCTACGCTGGTCAGTCCCTCACCCTTGAAACAGACGGTGGAGCGCAAGGTCAGCGCATCGGGACCGCCCACCGCCAGCAGTGCGCCGTTCGCGTTGCGGACCCAGGGGATGATCGACCCGTAGTCGAAGCGGATCACCAGCTCGGAGCGGACCGGGACCTCGCCGCGGAGCCCCTCCACCTGCCGGACCACGTCGGGCGCGGTCCCGCGGGGCGGCATGCAGTCGGTGACCCGGATTGTGCCGCTCCGCGTGGTGAGCTCGGTCTCGAGCACCAGGGTGCCCGGACGGTAACGGCGCTCGGTCTTGACGATCGGCTCGTCGGGAACGATCTGCCACCGGCCATGCTCGGGGGATCCGAGAAGCGCCGCGAAGCAGGCGCTGGAGTCGAACCGGGGCAGGCAGAGCCAGTCAATCGAGCCGTCCTTCCCCACCAGAGCGGCGGCCTGCGAGTCTCCGAGGACTGCGTAGTCTTCGATGGGCAGGGGCATGGTCTTCGATTCGTACCAACTTACGTACGGCTTGCCCCTGAGATTCAGAGGCCCGATCGCAGATCGGCAAACGTGACCATCAAGATCAATCTGCTACACCTAATGCCTATTCCAGCAAAGAACGGGGTTGCTGCGGCGCTTAGGGCCTGTCCGGCAACAAGGTGGCTTGTTGCCGGACAGGCCCTTACCCCGCGCAGAGCAGCTTGATGGTCACCTTGGTGTCGTCCGGACGGCGCAGGCACTGGTTCTGGAAATGGACCCTGCCGTTCTGGCCCGCCGACGGCTCCTCGTAGGTGATGCCGCCGTTGTCCAGCGTACAGGCGGCGACGTTGCCGTCGGCGCGGGTGATCTCCACCAGCAGAACGCGCGGATCGGGAACGTTCTTCACCTCGGCGATCTGGCTGGCGTTGGCGATCGAGGCGATCCGGATCAGGCTATCCCGGTAGGAGGCGTTGCAAATCGAGTCCAGATTCCCCAGCGTGGGGTCGAACAGGGAGGCCATCTGCCGCTGGCGAAAGCCCGGCTCGAAAGAGGTGGGGCAATCTTCGTTCCTCAGCACTCCCCCCTCCAGCACCCCCTTGGCCTCCTTGGTGGTGCGCGAGACCGGGCCGATCGCCGCCCAGAGCACCTCGCGAGGGCGGCCGGTGCGGTCTTTCAGGCTTCGGAATCGATCCTGATAGGAGGCCACTGAGGGAAGGAGCCCGGACTGCTCGCCGCAGTAGTCGCGGCTCGGATCGGTCCCCAGCTGAACCTTGGGCGGGCGTTCGGTCTCACTGCAGTCGTCCTCATCGCTGACCACGGCCACCAGGAGGCGAGCGCCATCTCGGAACAGACCGGCGTTCCCGCCCAGATCTTGGGGAAGGTTGGCCAGGTTGGGGTCGGTGGCGAGGCGGACCACCTCGAACGGCGTCTCCTGCCCCGAGCCGGAGGTCCCCTGCCGGACCAGTCGGCGGAACTTCTCCACGAGCTGCGGATCGTCGTCCCGGAGCACCTTCTCGGTGCCGGGCACCAGGACATTGGGATTGTTGGGGTCGGGCACCGGAACCGGCTGGAGCTTGCCGGACTGCGAATCGAAGGTGAGCCGGGTCTGCACACCGCCCACGTTCGAGTATTCATAGACGCTGGTGGTGACCAGCCCCACCTGGAAGTCCTGCTCCAGGCCAGCCCCCTTCCGGAGCTCGTCGATGAAGGCCGGCAGCTCGGTGGCCACCGACTCCTGCTCCTCGCTCATCGAGTTGGAGTTGTCGACCACGAAGAGGATGTCGGTCTTGAGCGGCTCAACCAGCGGCGCGTCGACCTGGCAGCTTCCCGGAACCTTGGAGCCCGTCTGATCGACCGGCGAGTCGCAGCCGACTCCCGCTCCGGCACCGGCGATTGCCGCGAGGGTCAGAAGCGGAAAGGACGGAACGGCCCTCCGGAGCAACGTGAAGGTGTGCATCGCACGATGGTCGTTCAGACCGGGGCAGAGTCAATCAATTTTGCACCCTTCGGTTTGCGGACGCGATTCGACGACTTAGGCTGGCCTCCACGCATCATTCCGACGAGGCGCGTTTCGGGGCCGGACTTTTGATTGATACGCCTCTCCTGCTGCACTACAGAAAAGACATCACTAGGAGCCATCACCATGTCCGATGAGAAGAAGAAGAGTGGAGGGCAGGCCGCCATGGCGATGACGTCCGCGATCGCCCCGCCGGGACTGATCAGCAAGGAAGACATACCTCAGGTATTGCCGATCCTCCCCCTGCGGAACTCGGTGTTCTTTCCCGGTGGGGTGCTGCCCCTGGCTGTCGGGCGTCAAAAGACCATTGCCTTGATCAAGGACGCGGTGCGCGACGATCAAGTGATCGGAGTGGTAACTCAGCGTCGCGCCGAAGAAGAGGACCCCGGCGCCGCAGATCTGTACTCGATGGGGACCGTCGCCCGGATCGTCAAGCTGCTCAAGATGGGCGAGGACAACTACTCGCTGGTGGTCCAGGGGCTGGCCCGCTTTCGGGTGATGGACCTGGTTCAGGAGAGCCCGTACCTCAAGGCCCGGATCGACGCGGTGGAAGACCGCACCTCGGCCGAGAACGTCGAGGTCGAGGCCCTGGGCATCAATCTGAAAAAGCTCGCGCGGGAAGTGATCGAGCTGATGCCGGAGCTGCCGGCGGCCGCTACGGAGTTGGTGGAGTCGATCACCCATCCAGGCCACCTCGCCGACCTGATCGCCGCGAACGTCGACGTGCCGATCGAAGAGAAGCAGGCGGTGCTGGAGACCGTGGATCTCAAGGCCCGGATGAAGCTGGTCCTGGAGCTGCTCAATCGGAAGCGGGAGATCCTCAAGCTCTCGAACAAGATCGATTCGGCGGTCAAGGGTGAGATGTCCAAGACCCAGCGCGAGTACTACCTGCGCCAGCAGCTCAAGGCGATCAAGGAAGAGCTCGGCGAGATGGGCGAGGAGGAAGAGGAGCTGGACGAGCTGCAGGAGCGCATCAAGAAGGCCGGCCTGCCCCCGGACGTCGAGAAGGTCGCTCAGAAGGAGCTGAATCGGCTCAAGACCATCCCGTCCGCGTCCTCCGAGTACACGGTGGCTCGGACCTATCTGGACTGGATCGCCGATCTGCCTTGGAGCAAGCAGAGCGAGGACAACCTCGACATCGAGAACGCGCGGGTGATCCTGGACGCCGACCATTACGGCATCAAGAAGGTCAAGAAGCGCATTCTCGAGTACCTGGCGGTCCGCAAGCTGAAAAACGACATGAAGGGGCCGATCCTCTGCCTGGTGGGACCGCCGGGTGTCGGCAAGACCTCACTCGGTCAGTCGATCGCCAGGGCGGTGGGACGCAAGTTCGTCCGCCTATCGCTCGGCGGCGTTCGGGACGAAGCGGAGATCCGCGGCCATCGGCGGACCTACGTAGGCGCCCTACCCGGCCGGTTCATCCAGAACATGAAGAAGGCCGGCCAGAAGAACCCGGTGATGATGCTGGACGAGATCGACAAGCTCGGGGCCGACTTCCGAGGCGACCCGTCCGCGGCGCTGCTCGAGGTGCTGGATCCGGAGCAGAACAACAGCTTCTCGGATCACTACCTGGACGTGCCGTTCGACCTCTCCAAGGTGATGTTCATCGCGACGGCGAACATGCTCGATCCCGTCCCCGGCCCGCTCCGCGACCGTATGGAGATCATCGAGCTCTCCGGCTACACCTTCGAAGAGAAGGATCAGATCGCTCGCATCCACCTGATCCCGAAGCAGCTGCGCGAGCATGGGCTCACGCAGGAGCACAAGGTGGAGATCGAGGACAAGGCACTGACCACCTTGATAACCTCGTACACCCGTGAGGCGGGCGTGCGTGGCCTCGAGCGACGAATCGCAGACGTCTGCCGTGCGGTGGCTGTCGACGTTGCGGCCGGCAAGTCGGGCAACCAGGTGCTGAACGAGGATCGGATCAAGGAGATCCTCGGTCCGGACGTGTACTACTCCGAGGTGGCGGAGCGCACCGAGGTCCCGGGCGTGGCCACGGGTCTCGCCTGGACCGCGGCGGGCGGAGATCTGCTCTTCATCGAAGCGACCAAGATGGCGGGCAAAGGCGGGATGACCCTGACCGGTCAGCTCGGTGACGTGATGAAGGAGTCGGCCCAGGCGGCCCTCTCCTATCTGCGAAACCGCGCCGAAGGACTGGGGATCAACCCCAACTTCCTGGAGAAGACCGACATCCACCTGCACTTCCCGGCGGGATCGATCCCCAAGGACGGCCCGTCCGCGGGCGTCACCATCCTCACCGCGCTCACCTCGCTGATGACCGGTATTCGGGTTCGCAGCGATACGGCAATGACGGGCGAGGCCACGCTGCGTGGGCTGGTGCTGCCGGTTGGCGGCGTCAAGGAGAAGGTGCTGGCGGCGCACCGGGCGGGCATCAAACGGGTGATCCTGCCCGAGCGGTGCCGCAAGGATCTGGCCGACGTCCCGGAGCAGGCGAAAAAGGAGATCGAGTTCATCTTCGCCACCCGAATGGACGAGGTGCTCAACGCGGCGCTCGAATCCACCCCGTTCAAGGGTGCGGCGGGCGCACCGGACGGCGGAGGAACGCCGCAGGAGCCAGAGATCAAGCCGCCCGAGGTTCCGTCCGCGCCCGAGATCAGGGCTTGAACCTCTGCCTCGCGGTATCGGAACTCAGTCCTTGTTTGCCACCCAGCGGGCGGATGCGACTTCTCTCGCGCGGCATCACTGCGGGCGCTGCTCAGCCGACCCGACTCTACGGGCGACCCCGCTACCGGTCAGCGGAGCCATGAGTTGAACACGAGACGCCAGGCCTGTACTGGCGCTCGAAAAGTCACGTCAGCCGTTGTTCTGAGTCGCTTAGCATCCGGATTCCGGCATCTATCCGACTCAGAATACCTTCAGAGGCTGACACTCTCCGGGCGACCCTGTCGCCCCAGCAGGATTGGATTCGCCGCAGCGCTCGGAGATCCAGAAGCACTGGGCGCCGCAGCGATGCCGCGCGGAGAGCCTCCTCCAACGACCCGAGGTGGCCCATTCGATTGCCCGGAACGCGGCGCAAGCGCCCACTGCCAACCTCCCCCGCTTCTTAAGAGACCTTCTTCTTTCTCAGGGCAAGTAGAATCAGCGCTATCAGGAGGGCAGCGGTCACCCCCAATGCGGTTTGAGAGAGGACCGGTCCCGAGCTTGCGCCTTCGCGCCGAAACGAGTCGAGGGAGGCGCGAATGGCCGGCTTCAACTCGTCGTACCGACCGGAGGGTAGGCTGAAGATCAGCACCGCATGACGGGGAGCCCCTTCCATGGCAGCCACCACCACCCGCCGGACCTGTCCCGGCTGCCGCAGGCTTCCCAGAACCTCCACCCTCGGCGCTCCGGAAGCGACCAGATCCGCCCGTTCTAAGCTCAGAGTGAGCCCAAGCTCTTCGAAGAAGTGGCGCAATGCGGCCGCCGCCAGATCGTCTCGCCCGGAAGGGACCGCGCTGAATGCTCTCTCCACCGTGGAGATCAGCATCGAGGCGGCTTCGTCGGTCTCGGCCCCTGTGGGATCGTCAACCAGCGCCGCCTCCAGGCTCCGCGTATCGCCGGAGGCAGCACTCACCGCCCCGGCGCGCGTCCCTGTGTAAGGCTCCATCCGGACAAGCCTAAAAGACGCTGGAGGTCGGATTGAGTAGCTGCCAAAACGCAGAGGGCTCCCTAGCGGGGAATCCACCACTCCGGCCAGGGTTAGAAGGCTCCACCAAACAACGCCGAGGTGCATTGATTCTCGCTTCCCCAACCCGTAGTGTGCAGGGCGCCGCCGCCAATGGAAACATCACCTTATTTCCATGACACCGCTGCCGCGTTTTTGAGCTCCAGCTGCCGGAATTCAGGCCCCATTAACGGAGGGGGAGGCGATTTTCAGCATGAGCTACGTCGGTCGCCACCTCGGCAAGTATCGCATCCTCGAGCAGGTCGGCTCGGGTGGGATGAGCGTAGTCTACCGCGGCATGGACACCCTGCTGGACCGCGAGGTAGCGGTCAAGGTGCTCCATCCCCACCTCTCCAGCCGCAGTGAGTCGCGGCTCCGGCTGGCGCGCGAGGCTCGGGCGGTGGCCAAGCTGCACCACCCCAATATTCTCGAGGTATTCGACTTCTCCGGCTCCGGGTCGGAGGACGCCTTCATCGTCACCGAGTTCATCCAGGGACAGACGCTCAGGCAGTATACCGAGACCACCCGGCTGGAGCCCCCAGAGGTGGCGGCGATGGTGGTTCATCAGATTGCCGATGCGCTGGCCCAGGCTCATGGAGAAGGGATCATCCATCGGGACTTAAAGCCTGAGAACGTGATGGTGCGCCACGACGGCGTGGTGAAGCTGATGGATTTTGGCATCGCCAAGATCATCGATCGCGACGACAAGATGACCATCACCGGCGCGCTGGTTGGCTCGCCGGCGTACATGGCGCCCGAGGTGATCGAGGGGCAGGAGGCGGGCCCGTCCGCCGACGTCTTTTCGCTGGGAGCGCTGCTCTATTTCCTGATCACCGGGCACCTCCCCTTTCAGGCCGCCAACACCACCGCCACGTTGCGGCGGAT
>JBGTHI010000519.1:0-7521 GCA_041746295.1 Myxococcaceae bacterium | reverse complement strand
CCGCGCCGCCTCCCTCCGAGAGAGCCAGCGCCTCTTGCAACACCGGCCCAGCTTCCCGAAGCGCCTCTGCCGATCCTTGTAGACGCAGCGAACGGCCGAGAACCGATAGCCCATAGGCGAGGCTGTCCGGAAGCGCGACCGCGCCCAACGCTCCGTCTCCCAGGCCGCGCGCCTGCTCCACACCCTGGCGCGACAGCTCTTCCGCGAGTCGAAGCTCACCTCGCGAGACCGCGCTGTCGGCCCGATTGAGAAGGGCGGTCGCCTGGAGGTCCGGATAGCTCGACTCGGCGGCCAGTGCTTCGGCACGCTCAAACTGCACCGCCGCCTCTTCCGTCTTCCCCAACGAATCGAGCGCCAGCGCCTTCCACTCCTCGGCCATCACCCCCACGTAGTGACCAGGCCCTCCGGTGGGGGATTCAGGCACCAGATCGAGCGCGGCTGTGTCCCGGAGAAGCCGGGCGGCTGCGGCAGTCTGTCCCTGGGCCAGAAGAAGCCGCGCCTCGACCTGGTTCAATGGTCGGGACATCGTCGGTCCGGTCCTGGCCTTGCCTTCCGTTACTGCCAACACCGCCCCCTCAAGGTCGTCGCCGTAGAGCCGGTTGATGGCCATCAACGCGAAGAGCTCTCCAACTTGAGCATGGCCTTCGGCGAGCTCGGGAACCAAGCGCGCTGCCTCCTCGTAGGCAGTCGCCGCCGCATCCAGCCGTTCGTGCCGCAGATGATCGAAGGCCTGTTGCGCGAGCCTTTCGAAGCGCGTGGTTCGATCCGACGTCCCCTCCACCATCCCAGGACCGCTCTCATACGAGGAGACGGCTGCGGAAGTCGAAACAGCTTGCGTCGCATTGCGCTGCGGCGGTGTCGAGGCCGGCGCGGAGCGTGAGGAAGGCGGGGCTCCCGCCGGGGGAGAGCCGGTGATGCGCCGCCATAGGCCTTTGAGAGATCTCATAAGCAAAACGGCTCGGCATTACTGCCGAGCCGTCTCGATGAACAGCGTTAGAACCGAGCTACTTCTTCTTGCGAGTGGTCTTCTTCGCAGTCTTCTTCGCAGTGGTCTTCTTCGCTGCCGGCTTCTTCTTCGCCGCGGTCTTCTTCTTCGCTGCCATCAAACCCTCCGTTGAAGTGAGTCACTCAATTGAGTGAACGGATCTAATGGTAGTGAGGGCTGATCAGCGTGTCAATTGATCGGCGTTGACGATCGATCGCGATCGATCATTCGTTCGATCACTTCTCGATCCGTTCGCGCGATCACGGAATGGAGATCTCGCCACGTAAGTTCGGAAGGCGGCGCATCGGTCATCCCAAGGCGGTGCGGTAGTCGAGCTCGTGCTCTTCCACGTTGTTCTGGTCCACCCGAGCGGCTCCGAAGAAGCCGCGGACCGCCGCTCGCACCTCATCGGCTCCATCGAGGCGGTTCACTTCCGACCGGAACGCCGCCGCGCCGTACAGGCCGTGGGCGTACCAGGCGAGGTGCTTGCGGAAAGACCGGACCGCACCGATCTCATCGCCAATGAACACGAGATGTGCTTCGAAGTGCTCGCCCACCACCTCGCACCGCTCCTCCGAGGTGGGCTCATCGCCCCCCAGGAGCCGGCGAAAGATCCAGGGATTGCCCAGGGCTCCCCGACCGACCATCACGAAGTCGCAGCCGGTGGTCTCCAGCATCCGGTGGGCATCGGCAAGGGTCTTGACGTCGCCGTTGCCAATGATCGGCATCCGCTTCACGTTCCGCTTCAGATCCGCGATCACCGTCCAATCGGCCGAACCCGAGTAACCCTGAGCCCGCGTCCGCGGATGGATCGCCAGCGCCGCGCAGCCCGCATCCTCCAGCTGCTGCGCCATCTCCAGATAGTTCTGATGGTCATGGTTCCATCCGGAGCGGATCTTGGCGGTCACCGGCAGGCCGGTGGCGGCGGCGATCGCGCGCACCACCTCCGCCGCGCGGGGCGGATCGCAGAGCAGAGCAGAGCCGGCCCCGGTCTTAGTCACCTTCTTCACCGGGCAACCCATATTGATGTCGATCAGCTGAGCGCCCCACTCCTTGCCGACCGCCGCCGCCTGGGCCATAACCTCCGGCTCGCCGCCGAAAATCTGCAGGCTATAGGGGACCTCCACCTCCTTATCGTGCCGCAGATAGCGCAAGGTCCGCGTATTGACCCGCATCAGTCCCTGCGCGCTGACCAGCTCGGTTGGGCAGAGCGCGGCACCCATCCGGAAGGCGAGCACTCGGAATGGCTGCTCACTCACCCCCGCCATGGGCGCCAAGATGTATGGATTCTTGAGAGCATAGGGACCAATCGATGCCATCCGCCCACCCTATACAAAGATGGACGGGCTCGCTCACCGCGCTTCGCGTTAATGTGGGCGGATGCTTCGTATCAGCCTCGGACGCATTCCGATCGAGGTCCACTTCAGCCATCTGCTCGTCGGCGCCCTGTTCGCTTTGGCGACGCGGCCGACCCACGCCTCGAGCGATTGGCCCAACCGGGTTCTGCTCGATTCGCAGGCGGCGGGCTATCCGCGCGCGTTGGCCATCTACGTGGTCGGTTGGATGGGGGTCTTCTTCATCTCCATTCTCGTCCACGAGATGGGCCACGCCGTGGCCTCGCGTCTGTTCGGGTACCGTCCCACGGTCCGCTTGATGTGGTTGGGTGGCCATACCGATCCCAACCCCAACGAGACCATCCCCTGGAACAGGGATCTGGTGATGACCCTGGCCGGTCCCTTCTTCGGCATGGCACTGATGTTCACCGCAGCGGGGCTGCAATGGTGGTTGGGCGACCGCTCGGAGGTGGCCTCGTACTTCCTGAGGCTCCTGGTGACCCTGAACCTGGGCTGGACCGTACTCAATCTCATCCCGGTTCCGCCACTGGACGGAGGCAAGGTCGCCACCACGCTGCTGGTCAGGCTGTTCGGCCGGCCCGGTTTCCTAGTGGCGCAGGCGCTGGCGCTCCTCGTCGCCGGCGGTGTGATCGCGTTGGCGCTCCTCAGCAATCCCCGGGAGAACCTATTCATCGTCCTCTTCTTCTCCACCTTTGCCTTTCGCGCCGCCGCCTTGGTGGCGGCCTACTTTCGCGGCGATGCGCCGGCATCGACACCGCTTCATCCCCTGGAGGCCCTGTTTGGAGAGGCGCTGGCGTTGGTACAGCAGGACAAGCTGGACGAGGCGAAGAGCCTGCTCGAGCGGCTGCTTGAGAAGGATACCTCGGTGCCGCTGCGCAGCCGCCTCCATCACCTGCGAGGCTGGGTAGCGATCAAGGAGGGGTCGGGCCGGGAAGCGCTGGACCATTTCTCCCAGGTGCAGCGCGATCGGGTGGAGCCCCAGGCGGTGGCCGCGGCCTTCTGCCTTGTGGGTGACGACGAGCGCTCGCTCCCTCTTTGGGAAGCCGCCTATGCGGAGACGCGCGATCGGACCGTGCTGCACGAGTGGGCAGGCGCGATGATTCGAGCCGGCAGGGTCGACGAGGCTCTGCGCATGGCCGGAGTGCAGCCGGCGACCGCCTTCCACTGCGCGCAGCACGTTCTATCGATACGCGAGCGCTTCGAGGATGCGGCTCGCCTCGGTGAGACGGCCCTGCTCCGAGACCCACAGCCCGCCCTGGCCTACGACACCGCCTGCGCATGGGCGCGCGCAGGTCGTCGGGACGAAGCGCTGGACGGGCTGCGTCGGGCGCAAGCTCTCGGATTTTCGGATTTCGACAGCGCGCGTGCCGATCCCGATCTCGTATCGCTCCACGGCTGGCCACCGTTCGAAGGGTGGTTGAGAACCGCGCTGACACGGCGATGACAAAGCCTCTCTAGACTCAGTTGCATGACCGCAAGCGCTGCCGCCTTATCCGAAAATCCCCAAGCGAAGGACAAGATCTCGCTCCTTCGCTCGGTTCCATTCTTCGCCGTTCACCTGGCTTGTCTGGGCGCGTTCTGGACCGGTGTCCGTCCGATCGACATCGCCGTTTGCATAGGTCTCTACTATTTCCGGATGTGGGCCGTGACCGCGGGCTTCCACCGATACTTCTCGCACCGCTCCTTCAAGACCTCGCGCGTCTTCCAATTTCTGCTCGCATTCTTCGCTCAGACCAGCGCCCAGAAAGGGGCGCTTTGGTGGGCCGCCCATCACCGGCATCATCACCGGGAGTCGGATCAGCCGGGGGATATCCACTCCCCCATCCAGCGCGGCTTCTGGTGGAGCCACGTCGGCTGGATCCTCTGCGAACGGTACGACGCCACCCGATTCGAGAGCATCAAGGACTTCGCCCGGTTCCCGGAGCTCCGCTGGCTGAACCGGTTCCATCTGGTCCCAGCGGTCGCCCTTGGCACCGCCCTTTTCCTTATCGGCGGCCCCTCGATGCTGGTCTGGGGAATGTTCATCAGCACCGTGCTGCTCTGGCACGGAACCTTCACCATCAACTCCCTGAGCCACGTCTACGGGAAGCGCCGCTACAAGACCACCGACACCAGCAGGAACAACTGGCTTCTGGCGCTGATCACGTGCGGCGAAGGCTGGCACAACAACCACCACTACCATCAGAACACTGCCAATCAAGGCTGGTTCTGGTGGGAGGTGGACCTGAGCTACTACGTGCTGAAGGCGCTCTCCTGGGTGGGCATCGTCTGGGACCTGCGGACCCCCACCGACGCAATCCGCTTCGCCCACCTCAAGTACTCGGAGTCGGACCGGACCGAGCTCAAGCTGCAGGGAGTCCGACCAGGCCGTGAACCGAAGGCCCGCATGCAGGCCGCCTAGAACGCCTCTCATGCGTCTTAAGAGGGCGCGCCTTCCCAGCCGTGGGTGTCGAACCAGATGCCCTGGAGATAGTTTCCGAGGGCGCGCCTGACATACGGGACGGTATTGGCGGGTAGCGCGTCGAAGCGGCGCCAACCGATCTCGTCGCACTTGTGCGGCTCGCAGTTCCGAACCTCGCCAGTCCAACGCTCCGCCGCGAAGAAGAAGCTTACGCGCTCGTTGTTCGAGTGCCGGTGCATCACTCCTATCGGGTGAAGATCGGCGCGCGCGATGGTCACCCCCACCTCCTCTCGCGCCTCTCTGATCGCCGCCTCCCGAACCTCCTCGCCGCCATCCATGTGGCCGGCCGGAACGCTGTAGAGGCCGTCGGCGAAGCCGGTGTTGAAGCGCCGGATCATCAACACCTCGCCACCGGGGGCTTCGAGCGCCGGGCGAACCAGGAAGAGGTGGACCTCTCCTACCATTTTGAACCGATCGGTCATTGGTAGATCCTAAACCTTGAGGCTCCCCTTGGCGTGGCTCTAACCTCGGTCCTCTCGTGCCACAGCCTTCCTCCCAGAGTGCATTTGGGCCCTTTCGGCTGAACGCCCGGCTGGCCCGGGGTGGCATGGCCGAGGTCTACGTCGCTCAACGGGAGCTGCCCGGCGGCGCTCTAGGCCCGTTGGTCGCGGTGAAGCGGCTGATGGCCCATCACCGAAAAAACGTGACCGTGATCCGGATGTTCCTCAACGAGGCGCGGATCACGGCCCAGATCCACCACCCCAACGTGGTGCGCATCCTCGATCTCGGCCAATCGAACGGCGAGCCGTATATCGCCATGGAGCTTTTGGAGGGCCACTCCCTCGCGGAAATACGGCTCCGGGAAGCCGAGCAGGCGCGGCGGCTCCCCCTGGCCTTCACCCTCCGGATCATCGCCGACGCCTCCCGGGGTCTGAACGCCGCCCATCGCGCGGTCGACGACGCCGGGCAACCGCTCAACATCGTTCACCGCGACTTCTCACCGGAGAACATCCACGTAGGGCTGGATGGGCAGAGCAAGGTGCTGGATTTCGGCATCGCTCGCGCCGAGCGGCTGAGCATGGGAACCGATCCCGGGACCCTGCGGGGAAAGTTCTTCTATATGTCTCCGGAGATGGTGGCCGGAGAGGGGCTGGACCACCGAGCGGACGTCTACGCCGCCGGGGCGATGATCTATGAAGCGCTTTGCGGGCGGCGGCCCTTCACCGGCCGCAACGCAGAGCAGGTGCTGGATCGGATCGCGGAAGGAAAGCCGAAGCCCCCTCGTGCCCATGATCCCTCCGTTCCGGAGTCGGTGGAGCGGATCTGCCTTCGGGCGTTGCAACGAAAGCCGGCCGACCGGTTTTCCTCGCTGCTGGAGCTGGCCGAAGCGCTGGAGGCGCTTCCCCCGGATGCGAAGCCCTTCACGCCGGAGGAGGTGGGCAGCCATCTGGCAACCCTCATTCCGGCCGAGGGCGATCCGCGGAGGGAGATCCTGCGGCGGGCGCGGGCCTCGGAGGTGGCCCCCCAGGCACCCCCTGAGACGCCCATTGCGCCCTCACCCGAGCCGACCGTCGAGCCGCTCGGGCCGAGCGCGACCCCGCCGTGGAATCGCCACTGGAGGTTTGCGGCGGCGATCCTGCTCGGCCTGGGTGCCATGGGATCGGGGCTGCTCTTCTTAATGCGTCTCTAGGCGGATCGAACCTTGTCGTCCAGCGCCCGGGCGGAGGCGGCCGACATCCTGAGGAACCGGACTCCCATCCCCTGTTCCGGAAGCTTTTCGCCTCGAGCCACCCAACGCACCTCCGCCACCACGTCGACACTGCCGGTCTCCAGCTCGAACTCCAGAGTTACCTGCCGTCCCACCGGCACGAACTGGCGGGCTTCCAAGAAGAGGCCAGTGCCCGAGAGATCCCGGATCCTTCCGGTAAAGCTCTTGCTCATGCCGCTGCCTTGCACCCGGATGTCGCATCGAATCCGGGGATGGCGCCGTTGCCCGCTCACGCCTTTTCGACATAGCACGGTCTGGTGTAAGTGGGTCGCCATGCCAAGCCAGCCGTCCAAAGAGCTTCAGACCTTCAAGAACCCCGCTCCCGAGCGCGACTACGAGATCGCCTTCGATTGCCCTGAGTTCACCTGCCTCTGCCCGCTCACCGGGCAGCCGGACTTCGCCCAGTTCAAGATCCGCTACGTGCCGGACGAGCTCTGCATCGAGCTGAAGAGCCTGAAGCTCTATCTCTGGTCCTTTCGCAACGAGGGGGCCTTCCACGAAGCGGTCACCAACCGCATCGCCGACGACCTGGTAAAGGCGATGCAGCCGCGCTCGCTCACTCTGGAGGGGACCTTCAACGTCCGAGGTGGTATCGGCACCGTTGTCACGGTCAGCCACCGGAAGGGATGAGATGAAAGCCTACCTGGACCTGATTCGGAGCCTGTTGAAGCAGGGCAACCGGAAGTCGGATCGCACCGGCACCGGAACATTAAGTCTGTTCGGCGCGCAGCTTCGCTTCGACTTGACCCAGGGCTTTCCGCTCCTCACCACCAAGAAGGTCCATCTCAAGTCGGTGATCCACGAGCTGCTTTGGCTCCTCTCGGGCAGCACCAACATCCGCTACCTCAAGGAAAACGGCGTCTCAATCTGGGACGAGTGGGCCGACGCGCAGGGTGAGCTGGGACCGGTCTACGGCAAGCAGTGGCGACGCTGGGCGCTCCCGGGCGGTGGCGAGGTGGATCAGATCGCCGAGTTGGTAAAGGGGTTGAAAGAGAACCCTGACTCGCGGCGC